>DATAVY010000299.1:0-9706 GCA_036267495.1 Edaphobacter sp. | reverse complement strand
CAAAGGCTATCCGGACCCGACCAATTCAAATGTTTTGGCCTCCGGCATTTACATAGGACCGGGTCTAAGCGGTGCTCAAGTTACGGCGGATCATAACCTGTGGAGCACCATGCATACGGGATGTCCAGACACCGGCGCAGTGCCCGGCGAGACGAACGCTGTATGCGCGGACCCGCTCTTACTTGGTGAATCGAACATTGACGCCATCAACCCGAACCTGACCCCTACCAGTCCAGCCATCGGGGCGGGAACTCCGATCAGTGGAATTACAACGGACTTCAACAGCGTCACCCGGCCTAACCCTCCAACCATCGGTGCCCAGGAGCCACCACGTCCACAATAGACGCCGGGAGGATGCTGGTGTCCCTCGCCGCAAAGCCCGGAGGCCGAGGCGGTCACCACGCGGGCTATACGTTGAGCTCGGGTTCAAGATAGAGCCAGATTGCGAGGGCGTTCCGTCCATCCATTCAGGATATCCATAGTGGAATCTCCGCACCGGTCTCTCTTTCCGCTTGGCGAGCAATGTGTATAGTATGGGAATCGGCCGGGAGCTGGAGTAGACGCGGCGATATCATCTGCTCCGATCCACGATGGGTGAACCAGCCACCGCAACAGAGATGGACAAACCTGCTATTGTTCGACAATTCAACTTTCACCCAGCAAGCGGCAGTCCTGCGATTGGCCGCGGAATTTCGGTAAACGGCATCAAGACGGCTACCATGGCAATGCGAGACCAAACCAGCCTTCGATTGGTGCTGCAGAACTAGATCATTGAGGAATGCGGCAAACGGCCTTACGCCGTTCTAAATTGATTGGCCTTCGAGTTGAAGGCTCGGTGAAAGAAATGTCAAAACAAGAAGCGGTGATAGATCCCACCCAGATAGGCAAAGGGAACTGGGAAGCATTCAATGTTCCGCTCGAAAGGGTCTACGAAGCTGCTGCCGAGTGGCGACAAACGCTTGCCGGCGTCAGCCGCCCCTGGCTGTGCTGGAGCGTAAGCGACCGCTGGTGCAAACTTCAACAAAGTCTTATTCAGGAAGTTGGCTGGACACCGGTAATCGGTTTCGATCCACGATCTGGGCCACCTACGGTTTTGCCCGGCTCAATTCTGATTGACTTCAACTCCCATTTTGGATTCGAAGTCATGTTGTTCCATTTTCCAACAGAATTTGCGTTCCTTTTTACGGAACGCCTTGCATTTTGGCATTCTGACCTTCTCTGTAGTCTCGATGTAATGCGCAAGCTGCAAGCCACCTTTGAATCCCTGCCCGACGGCGCAATGGCGGCAGTCCCCGATTATGGCGGCCAGCGTAATTTCTTCAAATTTCGCCGCCATAGGTATTGGGAATTGGTGGGGTGCACAACCAAGTCGGCAAGTAAGTCTCAGTTTGAACACGGTTCCGGCTGGTGGCGGATTATCAAAGACCATCCTCAATGCAAGGATGAAAAGGAACGCCGCCGCCGCGCCCCTTACTATTACGATCACGGAGTTGGCGTCATGTATTGGAAGCGGCGCTACGGTGGCAAGGTGATAGACATTCCGGAAAAGTTGGTTGCAGCGGGGCACTGCACCTCGATCAACCGGAAGAACTATCGGCAAGTGAATCCAGGTGGTCCTCGCAATATTGTGGCGGAACTAGATCTCAATTTCGATATTGAGGAAGTTGCCGAAAGGCTGGGGATTGCCCACCTGCTATGACTTTGGCGGAAAAATCACGATGACAGCTTGCCGCTGAAGGGTATCGAGTTCCGCAAATGCGGAGCATGGCTCCGCTCACGAGCAGCATCTTCCAGCACGGACTGCTAGCTAGGTGCCAGAGAACGAATCCAATTCAGGAACAGCGATCCGGCGGTTCTGGGATTGTCCATGTCCAGAGGATAGAGGGCTACAGCTCGCAAGGAACTCACCAGGGCATCCCATGGCCGATTCCGCCTCTTTAGGGTCTCCGCTTGCTGCTTGTAGACCCGGGCCCAGGCGATCTGGCGGGAGCGCATTCCACAACCCTCCGAGCCGTAATGCTTGCGAATGAAATGCAGCTGCGCCTTGAGCATTCGCTGGGAATCAGTGGACATAGAGTTCGGAGACACCCTGTAGTAGGCGAGGACCTTAGGGACAAACTCGACTTCGTATCGCAAGGCAATTCGTAACCAGAGATCGCGGTCTTCCGTAGCGCGCATCGTTTCGTCAAAGATGCCGACCTCATCGATGCATCGCCTGCGGAACGTCACAGTGGGACATGGCAGCTCAACTTTGCGCATGTAAATGTACGGTGCGATATGCCCCTCGGCGTTTCTCCGATTACCCTCGAATGTTCCCCCGAGCCGGCCTTCCTGGTCGATGTGTGTGACCAAACCATAAGCAAGACCAGCCTGCGGCCGCTCTGCCAGGGCCTTCAACGACTCCGAGAGACGGCAAGGCAACCACAGATCATCTGCATCGAGCAGGGCGAGAAATTCGGCCGTTGAAGCCCGGATGGCAGCGTTTCTTGCCGCTGGCAGCCCTTGATTATCTTGCTTGATGAACCTGATCTTGGAACCAAGACGGTCCAGGAATGGAGCAACTACGTCCGCAGTGTTGTCGGTGCTGCCATCATCGACCAGCAGTATCCGCCAGTCCTCGAAGGTCTGTGCGATGACGCTTTCGATTGCCGTCGGCAGATATCTCGCGGCGTTGTACGCGGGTATGATGACATCAACCTTCGGCATTGCAGCAAATCCCCATCAACTCAACTTCAGTGAGCTCTAGCAGCGAACAATCTTCACCGACATGATCCCCTTCGTCGCGTTCCGCGAGTCCACCACCAGCTTCGATTGATTCACAATCGCGTTGTAGTCATAGTCGGAATGGTCCGTCATGATCAGCACACAATCGTATTGCCCAAGGTTTTCGAGCGGCGTGCACGTCATATTCAAATTGTAGTGGCGTCCCCTCCCGACAGTCGGAAAGTACGGATCGTTGTAAACCACCTCGGCGCCCTGCTCCCGCAACAACTCAATCACCGTCAGCGAAGGCGACTCGCGCAAATCGTCAATGTCCTTCTTGTAAGCCATCCCCAGCATCAGAATTCGCGATCCGTTCAATGCCTTCTTATTCTGGTTCAGCCCCTTCGCGACATACTGCACCACATGCGCAGGCATCGCTTCGTTGACCTCACCGGCCAGTTCGATAAATCGCGTGTTGAAGTCGAACTCCTTCGCCTTCCAGCTTAAGTAAAACGGATCGATCGGAATGCAGTGTCCCCCCAGCCCCGGTCCCGGATAGAAAGGATGAAAGCCGAAAGGTTTCGTCGAAGCCGCGTCGATCACCTCCCAGATATCCATGCCCATCCGTAGTGAAAGCACCTTCAACTCATTCACCAGAGCAATATTCACGCAGCGATAGATATTTTCCAGCAGCTTCGTCATCTCCGCCGCGCGCGTCGACGACACTCGCACCGATCGCGTAAAGATGCCCTCATACAGCACCGCTGCCAGCTCCGTCGCAATCTTTTCGTGCCCGCCGACTACCTTCGGAATATCGCGTCGCGCCACCGTCGTATTGCCCGGATCCTCGCGCTCCGGCGAGAAGGCAACATAAAACACGCCATGCTCTGCCGGCGTTCCCGCCCCCTGCACCTTCAGCCCACGCTTGTTCCCTTCTTCAAGAATCGGGATCATCAACTCTTCCGTCGTCCCCGGATACGTCGTGCTCTCAAGCACCACCAACTGCCCCTCCTGCAACCAGGGGGCGGCGGCCTTCGCCGTATTTGCGACATAGCTGAGATCCGGCTCGCGGTGTTCCGTCAATGGAGTCGGCACGCACATAATAATCGCGTCCTGATCCGACAGATGGGAGAATTCGTCCGTAGCCGAAAATCCCTTCTTCCGAGCGCCTTGAATCTCTTCCGCCGGAATCCTGAAGATATAGGACCGTCCCGCCTCAAGGTCCGTAACCTTCTTCGTATCGATATCGAAGCCAGTCACCTTGAAACCAGCTTCAGAGAGAAGCAGCGAAAGCGGCAATCCCACATATCCAAGTCCAATCACACCGATCTTCGCGGTATGGGCTTCCAGGCGTTTCATGCGTTCCTGAGCAATCTTTGGCAACACAACTTCATTCGTCATCGGCATATCTCACGATTATCGCATTTCACCTTTCCTTATTCAGGCTGCACAAAAGTCGCATTGACCCTCATCTATTAACCGTCCAAACTGGTCATTCAGGTTCTTTTCTCGTGTTTGCTGTAATTTTTTAATCTGGCAAATTTCGGTACAGGAAGAGACATCGCACGCCGAACCCAACAATTACCTCGGTAAACTAATCTCCGAGGGGAGGACAGATGGCCCGTTATCTCATCACAGGAATCGCAGGTTTTATAGGCTCATCCCTGGCCCACACCCTTGTGGATCAGGGCCATGAAGTACGCGGCATCGACAATCTCTCCACCGGCAATCTGGCGAACCTCGACAATATCCGTCATGCCATCGATTTTCAGGAGATGGACCTTCAGGACGTCGCCGGCATGAAGACCGCCTGCGAAGGCATCGATTACATCCTCCATCAAGGCGCACTCGCCTCGGTGCCGCGTTCGGTAAAAGATCCCCTTACCTCGCACGAATCCAACATTAACGGAACACTAAACCTGCTCATCGCAGCCCGCGACGCCAAGGTCCGCCGCATCGTCTACGCAGCCTCCTCCTCTGCCTACGGAGATCAGCCCACCCAGCCGAAACAGGAAGATATGCTTCCGCGCCCACTCTCGCCTTACGCCGTGCAGAAGCTTACCTGCGAGTACTACATCCAGTCCTTCTATCGCGCCTATGGCCTCGAGGGCGTCTGCCTGCGCTACTTCAACATCTTCGGCCCCCGTCAGGCCGCCGACTCGCCCTACTCCGGCGTCATAGCCCAGTTCACCTTTAAAATGATGGCCGGCGAAACCCCCACTATCTTCGGCGACGGTCTCACCAGCCGCGACTTCAACTACATCGACAACGCCGTCAGCGCCAACCTCCTCGCCTGCCTTGCCCCACGCGAAGTCGCCACCGGCCGCGTCTTCAACATCGGCACAGGAAAAAGCCACACCCTCAACGAGGTCTACGCCGCCATCGCCGATCAAATCGGCTTCACCAAGAAACCAAACTACGGCCCGGAGCGGCAAGGCGACATCAAGCACTCTCTGGCAGACATCTCCCGCGCCACGAAAGAACTCGGCTACCAGCCCAAAGCCCACTTCCACGAAGGCTTGAAAAAGACAGTCGCCTGGTATCTCGAAGAAAAAGAAAAGAGCCGTGTCCCGGCCCTCAAAAGTTAAACTTCGCGATTAAGCCCATCATGCCAACCGCGATGACCGGGGCCGCAGTAACAGACTTCCTGCCCAGAGACAAAAAAAACGAGTGCAAAGGATCATCTCCTTCACACTCGCCGGTTCAGCGGATAAAAGATCGGAGCATGAAGCGAACGCTCTGGGCGACGCTCATGCTCCGTCTGCAATTAGGCGGCTGAGCGCATCTTGCGGAACAGGGCGCCGGCAGAACCAAGCAGGCCCGTTCCCAGAAGCAACAGCGTGTTGGGCTCAGGAGTCTCCGTCACAAAACCGACATAATCCAGACCCTGGTCGTGGTCACCACTCTGATCGACGACAAAATCCAGCAAGTTGAAACCCGCCGGAGCGCTGAAGTCGACCGTGAAACTCTGTCCGTCGCGGCAGTTGGGTATGCCATCGGCGCATTGTGAGTCGCCGCCGATTGTTCCGAAGCTCGAGATCTGAACCCCGTTTAGGAAAACAGCAACCGTATCATCCGCAGCCACGGTTACCGAACCAAACGAACTGTTTGGAAGGTTAAAGTTGGTCGCGTAAGTATAGAAGCCGTTCGCATCGGTGTTCGTTTCCGTGCCCGTCGGCCCTGAGTTCTGATCATACGAGACCCAGGACGATGTCTGGCCGTTTGCACCGACCAGCGGCGGCGCCCATACCGTTCCAGGCAAAATTCCATAGGTCACACAAACGGTGGAAGAACAGGCGCCGGCATTGTTGATCTGATTATTGACGCCATTCGCCTGGATCACCGGGGTGCCTGGGAACGTCGCGGAATAGCCGAGATAGCCTACTTCGCCAGAACCGCTGATGAGAAACGTGGTTGAGTCGGCCGACGCGAAAGCGGTCGTAAGCACCAGCACCGCTCCCAAGGCAGAAAGTTTCGAGTAAAGTTTCATAGTTCCTCCTGAGTTTCCGCAAAAAGAGCGGGTGTAGTCTTCAATGCAAGTTCTTCCTACGACATGAGAGCTTGCTCAATGTCCAGTGCTGCACGCCCAAGATTCAGGGCGTTTCATAGTCAAGCATTCATGCCAACCTCTTATGCAGCTTGACTTCCAAACAAAATACCTTAGTCGTCAGTCACTTAGCTATGCAAAAACTCGCGGAAGTGCAAACATTTGCATTAGACAAGCGGAAAAAGGAACCCATTTACCACTTTGTCCGCACAATTGCACACAAACCCCGCCATAATCTCCCGAATTTCCCCAGAATGCCCCTCTTCAAAAATCTCCCCCTGCAAGAAGCTGCATTCGCCCGCACACGGCGGCCGATTACTCGCATCTCAGCAGGTAAGTCAAAGAATGATGATCATCGCTTCAGCACCCTCTCTCCGACCGGCAGTTACGGCAACCAAGGCAAAATGAGGTAAAAGAAAAGAATGTTCGTCAAGGTTGCCCCCACCGCGAGGCCCCCCGCCAAACCCACCCGGCACACCAGCCTTACCGGACTCCTCATTCTCCTTCTCCTCACACCCCGGCTCTTCGCCGCCGGCACGCCTCTCGCCGGCACTCCCGTCGACGACGGCTACCACGCCCTCTACAACCTGGACTTCGCCGCCGCTCACGTTCACTTTCAGCAATGGATAACCGCCCACCCCGAAGACTGCCTCGGCTATGCCTCCGACGCCGCAGCCTACATCTTCAACGAGTTCGATCGTCTCGGCGTCCTCGACATCGAGCTCTTCGCCGACGACAACCGCTTCACCTCCCGCACCCGTCCCCCTGTCGACGCCGCGCTCAAGCAGGGCTTCACCGATCGCGTCACCCAGTCCGAGCATCTCGCCGATCAGGCCCTCCAGCACAACTCCAAAGACGCAAATGCCTTCTACTGCAAAGCCGTCACCTCCGGCATGCAGGCCGACTGGGCCTCCCTCATCGACCGTCACGAATACGGAGCCTACAAGTTCAGCGAGCTCGCCAGCAAATATGCCAGACAGGCCCTCGCCATCAACTCCACCCTCTATGACGCCAATCTCGCGCCCGGCATCGAGAATTACATGCTCAGCCTCAAACCCGCCCCTATCCGCTGGATCCTCGGCATGGCCGGAGCCGGCACCAACAAATCCGAAGGCGTCCGTCTCATCACTCTCACTGCCGAACATGGCCACTACCTCGCACCCTTCGCCCGTCTCATGCTTGCCGTGGGCGAACTCCGCGACGGCCACATCCAGCAAGGCAAAGCCATCCTCATCGGCCTCTCCCGCGAATTTCCCCAGAACACCCTCTATCAACGCCAGATCGCGCGGCTCCACTGATATCTGCCGCCGCACGCGTCAATCGGAAATTCAACACGCAACTCGCCACACCGTGTACCTTTAACCCATTGCCAGGTGTAGCCACTCATCTGCCTTTGCCCAGAAGACATCTTTGACCATCTTTCCATCGCAGCAACGTTTCTCAATTTCAAGGCAATAGAAAAAGGTTTCCATCAGCATGCGTATTGCATCCGTCGGCACGGCCTATCCACCTCATCGCTACTCGCAGGCAGCAATCTCGGAAGCACTCACGGCGCGCTGGCAGGATCGGATGGAAGAGCCCCGCCTCATCAACCGTCTCTTCGTCAACTGCGGCGTCGAGTTCCGCAATCTCGTCTTTCCCCTCCACGTCTATGAAAGCCTCTCCGGCTTCGGCCCCACCAACGACGCCTGGATCGTCGCCGCCGTCGAGCTCGGCCAGAAGGCCATCTGCAACGCCCTCGCCCGCGTCAACCTCGGCCCCGAAGATATCTCCGCCATCTTCTTCGCCTCCGTCACCGGCATCGCCAGCCCCACCATCGACGCGCGCCTCATCAACCTGATGCCCTTCCCCACCTCGGTCAAGCGCACTCCCATCTTCGGCCTCGGCTGCGTCGCCGGAGCCGCCGGCATCTCGCGCGCCTCCGACTACGTCCGCGCCTTCCCCAACCAGTACGCCCTCCTTCTCTCCGTCGAGCTCTGCTCCCTCACCTGGCAGGACAACGACCAGTCCATCGCCAATCTCATCTCCTGCGGCCTCTTCGGCGACGGCGCCGCCGCAGTCATCATCGCCGGCAGCGAAACTCCGCTCGCCAAACGCGAGGGCTGCGCCACCTGCCTCGCCGGCCCGCGCATTCTCGACACCCGCTCCACCTTCTATCGCCACACCGAACACATCATGGGCTGGGACATCGGCGACCTCGGCTTCAAAATCGTCCTCTCCCCCGACGTGCCCAAGGTCGTCAACGAGCACCTTCGCGGCAACGTCGAATCCTTCCTCACCGACAACGGCCTCGCCCTCGACGACATCTCCAGCTACATCTTTCACTCCGGCGGCCCCAAGGTTCTCGAAGCCATGGAGAACACCCTCGACCTCCCCGCCAACGCGCTCGAGCCCTCATGGCGCAGCCTCCGCGAGGTCGGCAATCTCTCCGCCGCCTCTGTCCTCGCCGTCCTCGAAGACGTCCTCGTCAACTCTCCCGGCAAGCCCGGAACTTACAGCATCCTCGCCGCCATGGGCCCAGCCTTCTGCTCCGAGCTCGTCCTGCTCAAGTGGTAACGCCTCGTCGGATGCACTTCGCTTCTTGGTTGTCATTCCCGAAAAAAATCCTTTTGGTTGTCATTCCCTAAGGGAATCTGCGGTTGTCTTTTCTTTGTTCGTCATCCTTCGCCAAAGGCGGAGGACCTGCTGTTGCCCTTCTTGTTTGTCATTCCGCAGCGCAGCGGAGGAATCTGCTTCTGCCCTTTTTGGTTGTCATTCCCGAAGGGAATCTGCGGTTGTCTTTTCTTTGTTTGTCATCCTTCGCCAAAGGCGGAGGACCTGCGGTTGCCCTTCTTGTTTGTCATTCCGCAGCGCGGCGGAGGAATCTGCTTCTACCCTCCCACTACCCCCGCCACCCCGAAAAATCCTTCAGTCAACCATCCGTCATCCGTTTGTCATTTCCTGGTCAACACCATTCCCATACCCTCCATCCGGCGTCATATTAGATGGCACGCTCTTTTTTCTATGCACCCCGGCACCATTCAAAGCGACGTCTTCATCGTTGGAGCAGGACCAGCAGGCCTGGCCTGTGCCATCGCCTCCGCCCGCCAGGGCCTTGATGTCCAGGTCGTCGACGCGGCGAGACCCCCCATCGACAAAGCCTGCGGAGAAGGTCTCCTCCCCGGCTCGCTCGAATCCCTCTCCGCCCTCGGCTTCGATCTCACACGCGACCTCGATGAAACCGAAAGCGCCCCCCTGCATGGCGTCCGCTTCCTGGGCGACTCCTCCGCGTCGGACTCGTATCCCATCATTCAATGCCCCTTTCCCGCCGGCCCCGGACGTGGCATTCGCCGCACCGTCCTTCATCCGCTCCTCTTCGATCGCGCCGCCAGCCTCGGCGTTCGCTTTCACTGGGAGAGCAGCGTGCGCCGCATCGAAATCGGCAAAACAACCGCAACGATCCAAACCGCTTCCCGG
>DATAVY010000298.1:0-71743 GCA_036267495.1 Edaphobacter sp. | reverse complement strand
TTCATGGATTGGATGAAGAGGTCGTGTTCGGGGTAGACGCCGGGGGCGCTGTCGGGAGCCTTGAAGTAGAAGCTGAGCCACTCCTGAATACCGAGACCGCGCAGGCTGGGCGTGCGAGCGGCGAGGTCCATGAAGAGGCATAGGTCGAGCGCGAGAGGTGCGGCGAGGATGGAGTCGCGGCAGAGGAAATCCACCTTGATCTGCATTGGATAACCGAGCCAGCCGAAGATGTCGATGTTATCCCAACCTTCTTTATTGTCACCGCGTGGCGGGTAATAGTTGATGCGGACCTTGTGATAGAGATCCTTGTAAAGGTCAGGATAGAGCTCGGGCTGGAAGATAACGTCGAGCGCGCCCAGCTTGGACTCTTCTTTGGTCTTAAAGGATTCGGGATCGTCGAGGACTTCGCCATCACGGTTGCCGAGGATGTTGGTGGAGTACCAGCCGCTGACGCCGAGCATGCGGGTTTTGAAAGCGGGGGCGAGGACGGTCTTAATGAAGGTCTGGCCGGTTTTGAAGTCCTTACCGCAGATGGGCGCGTTCATCTTGCGGGAGAGTTCGTTGAGTGCGGGGATGTCGACAGTGAGATTAGGCGCGCCGTTGGCGAAGGGAATGCCTTCCTTGAGCGCGGCCCAGGCGTAGAGCATCGATGGGGAGATGTTGGGATCGTCTTCGACGAGACCTTTTTCGAAGGCGGCAAGAGTCTGGTGGACAGCGGTGGGCTTGAGGAAGATTTCAGTCGAGCCGGTCCAGATCATGACCTGACGATCGGTTTTGGTTTTGAATTCGGCGATATCGTTGCGGATCTGGTTGGCGAGGTCGCACTTGTTCTTGCCGGTCTTGGACTTCTTTGCGGTGAGGCGTTTGACGTAGTGCTGGTCGAAGGCGGCGGGCATGGGCTCTATCGATTCGAGGAAGGGGCGAATCTGTTCGAGCTGGTCGCGGTCGAGGACTTGCGCGGTCTTTGCGGCATCGTAGAGGTTGCCGCCGAAGATGTCCCAACCGGTGAAGACGATGTCGTTGAGGCTGGCGAGGGGGGCGAAGTCTTTAATGAGCGGGCTGCGAGCTTCGGTGCGCTTGCCGAGACGGATAGTGCCCATCTGAGTGAGAGATCCGATGGGTTTGGCGTGGCCGCGGCGGACGGCTTCGACGCCGGCGATGAGTGTGGTGGCGACGGCTCCCATGCCGGGAACCATGATGCCTAGTTTTCCTGTTGCAGGCTTGATGCTGGCCGCAGCTTCGGCGGCGCTGGGTGTGGACATGCTTGGCGATACCCTTCTGTGGTGCGATTTTCCGTCAGGCGGAGAAGTTAAGTATCGCGCAGTGAAGAATGGGGTGCAAACGAATGCAGTGTTTATGCTGCCTTTAGCGGTAACGTGTGTTCACGCATTTTCCGTACGGATGCGGTTCTTCCAGTGCGAGGTGACGAACCAGAGGAAGGCGGCGATGAGGACGAGTTCGACGGCGACGTGGAAGCGGTGGAAGATTTCTTTGAAGCGCGGATCGGTATTCCATTTGTCGCCGAGCTTCATGCCGATCCAGGCGAGAGCGTAGCACCATGGCCAGGAGCCGATGAAGGTGTAGATGTGGAAGCGGAGCTGGTTCATCTTCGCGACGCCGGCAGGAAAAGCGATGAAGGTGCGGACGATGGGAAGCATGCGGCCGATGAGTACGGTGATGGAGCCGTAGCGGTCGAAGAAGCGATCGACGAGATCGAGATCGTGGCGACTGAGGAGGATGAAGCTGCCGTAGCGCTCGACCATGGGGCGTCCGCCGCGTGCTCCGACCCAATAGGCGGGGAGGGAGCCGAGGTTGGACGCGAGAGAGGCGACTGTGGCGAGGAGGATGAGGTCGAGCTGAGTATGGGCGAGGGCGTAGCCGGCGAGCGGCATGATGACTTCGGAGGGGATGGGAATGCAGGCGGACTGGATCGCCATGAGGAGAATGACGCTGAAGTATCCGCCGGTAGCGATAGCTCCTACGAGAAGGGCAATGATTTTTTCTGACATGATTTATTTAGGTCGCAGGTGCAGTATAGCGGGAGGAAGGTTTCGGCGTGATGCGCTAGCATTAAGGAGTCAGGAGATTTTTATGTCAGATAGCGTTGTTGCTCCACCCGTAGATGCTTCGTCCACAATCGCAACTGATCCGGCATCGACGGGAAGACCGTCGAGCAGTTATGGCGCTGGTTCTCAGCCGCAGGCGCATCCGCATGATCCATCGAAGGCGCCGGTGAAGCGGCAGATTGTGGGTTTCAGCTTTTATAAGGTGATGCCGGAGTGGCGGCGACTGCCTGCGGAGGAGAGAGCTGCGCATAAGGCGGCGTTTGCGGAGGTGCTGACGAGGTGGAACAAGCTGGGGGAGTTTCTGTCGATGACGTACTCGACTGTTGGGACGCGCGGAGATGTGGATATGTGCGTGTGGTCGATCGGGTATGGGGTGGATGAGCTGAATGAGATGCGGAGTGAGTTGATGGGTACGCCGTTGGGCGGCTATCTGAATTCGCCACATAATTTTCTGGCGATGACGAAGCGGTCCCAATACCAGATTGGGCGGCCGGATGAGAGTGAGGGAGAAGGACGCGGGGCGATTCGTCCGGGTGGGCAGAAGTACATCTTTATTTATCCATTTTGGAAGACGCGGGCCTGGTATCTGCTGCCGATGGCAGAGCGGAAGCGGCTGATGGATGAGCATATTCGGATTGGACTGAGTTACCCGCGGGTAAAGCTGAATACGACTTACTCGTTCGGGATTGACGACCAGGAGTTTGTGGTGGCGTTTGAGACGAATTTTCCGGAGGATTTTGTGGATCTGGTGCAGCAGCTAAGGGAGACCGAGATCAGTATGTATACGCTAAAGGACACGCCTATCTTCAGCTGTGTGAGGGTGCCGGCGATGGAGATGCTGGACCGCCTGGGATAATGGCTCCCTCAAGTGTGGGAGAGGCGCCGTCCTAGTTGCAGGTGGCGCCTCTTTGTTTGCACATGAAGAAATTATTTCTTCGTCAGCTCCTGGTAGCAGATCTGTGTCCAGCCTTTGTAGTTGAGCTTGTCGTTGTCGCCCACGGCGGCTTTGATTTCGTCGAGGGATTTGCCTTGCGCGACCATCTCTTTTACCTGGCTGCGGCGGGCCTCTGCGTCGGCGATTCTCTTCTCAATATCGGCTTTCGTCTGGATGCTGCCGTGGCCCGGGATGAAGGTATCGGCGTTGAGGCCGACAATACCTTTGGCGGTGGCGATCCAACCTTCGGCGGAGCCGTTCTTTTCATCATGGATGCGTGGATAGGGATTGCCGGTGGAGATGATGTCACCGGTGGCGACGATCTTCTGGCTGGGAAGATAGACGATAAGGTCGCCGCTGGTGTGGGCTGGGGCCCAGTGATAGAGCTCAATCTTCTCGCCTTCGATGGTGAGGGTTTCTTCCGGTTTCGCGATGACCTGAGTGGGAAGATGATCGGCGGGCGGCGCGCCGCGTCCTCCGGCGGCTAGCGCCGTCTCCTGCTCTTTTTTGTTGTTTTCGTGGGCGATGACTTTGAGGCCTGCGGGGAAGGCCGCGAGACCGTTGACGTGGTCGCCGTCGCTGTGGGTGAGAATGACGGTGGTTACGGGTTTGGGCGTAATTTTGGCGATGTCGTCGAGCAGTTCCTGTCCGCCGGCTTTGGTCGTCTTTGCGTCGATGACGATAACGCCATTTGCGCCGACGATGACGGTGCTGTTGCCGCCGCCACCTTCGATCCAATAGATGTTGGGTTTCAGCTGGTGGGTGATGAATGGGGCCGCGGGTTGTTGGGGCGTTTGGGCGATTGCCATGGCTGGGGATAGTGCGAGGGCGGCCCATCGAAGACTATTGACCAAGAGATTTCTGCGATTCATTGCTACGCTCCAATACGGCACGGTTATCTTATCGAAACGCGTGGCAAGTTTGTTTCAAATCCTCGCTGATTTGCGTTTTGATCTGAGATTACGCTGAGCAGGTAAACTTTCAGGTGATGCCAAAGCCTGTCAAAGCAGTTCGGTCCGCGAAGCTTCGCCCGGTTGTTGCCACTCAACCTACTGCTTCGAAAAAGAAGAGAGAGATAAAGAATCCGACCCGCCCCGAGCGGGTTGCAGCGATTCTGGTGGAGCTGCGGAAGGCTTATCCGGATGTGGTTTGCGCGTTGCACCACAGGAATGCATGGGAGCTGACGGTAGCTACGATTTTGAGCGCGCAGTGCACGGATGTGCGGGTGAACCTAGTGACGCCGAAGTTATTCAAGACATTTCCAACACCGAAGGCGATGGCTTCCGCTTCCCTTCCCGAGCTCGAGGAGTTGATTCGGACTACGGGATTTTTTCGGAACAAGGCGAAGTCGATTCAAGGGGCGGCGCGGGTAGTGACGGAGGAGTTTGGGGGAGCGGTTCCGCAGACGATGGAGGAGATTCTTAGGTTGCCGGGGGTGGCTAGGAAGACGGGGAATGTGGTGCTGGGATCGTGGTACGGAATTGCGGCGGGAGTGGTGGTCGATACGCACGTGATGCGGCTGTCGCGGCGGCTGGAGTTGACGAAGGAGACCGCTCCGGAGAAGGTGGAGCAGGATTTGATGAAGATCATTCCGCAGGATCGGTGGATCGCGTTCTCGCATGAGTTGATTCATCATGGACGGCAGATTTGCGTAGCGCGAAAGCCGAGGTGCGTGGACTGTACGCTGGAGGAGATTTGTAATTCCGCGGATAAGACGTGGCGCTCGCATTAAGTGAAGTGTTTGAGCAGTGACTGGACGAGGGCGGGGATGGTGGATTCAGGGGCTTCGATGGTTGGTTGGTGACCGAGGTCGCGGAGGGCCTGGCTGGTGATGGGACCTATCGAGGCTAACGTAATGTTTGGCGGAAGGGTGAGGTTCGCGACTTCTAATAGTGCAATAAGATTTTGTGCCGTCGACGCGCTGGTAAAGGTGATGGCGTCGGGGTAATTTGCCGGGGTGCTGAAGAGATACCGAAGGGCCGGAATGGAGTTGAGTGGAAGTTGGTTGCGGTAGGCTTCGGCGATAGTGACGGTGGCGCCAGCGGCGGTGAGGGTTTCGGGGAGTGTGTCGGGGGCTTCAGCGGCGCGGATGAGGAGGAAAGATTTGCCGGCGGCATCAGGGAGCAGGGCTTTGGCGAGGGATTCTCCGATATATTGCGGGGGAATGAGATCGACATTGAGGCCGATAGCGTTGGCGGCGTTGAGTGTAGCGGGGCCGACAACGGCGATGTGTTTGGGCAGTTGGGTGAGGTGGAGGAACTGGGCTCGGCGGTGGAAGGCTTCGACAGCGTTCGCGCTGGTGAAGAGGAGCCAGTCATAGGTGCGGAGGCAGGTGAGGGCGACGTCGAGAGCGGCGAAGGATGTGGGTGGGGCGATTTCTATCGTTGGGATGAGGATGGCGGTGGCGCCGAGGGCTTCGAGTTGGGCCGCGAGATCGGAGGCCTGGTGGCGGGTTCGGGTGATGAGAATAACCTTGTTGGCGAGTGGCGGCGGCATTGTGGCGATTTTAGACTGTAGTGCGGAGGATGACTTGGTCCAGTCTTCGTCGCGTTGTCGAAAGCACTTGTAGTCCACGTAAGTTTAAGCGCCGGTACGATGGCGGCGCCCGTCGACTTGTTACGAACGGCTGAGGCTTTGCTTAGTTGTCGCGCCAGAGAATCGCGGAGATGGTGCCTTCGTCCTGAAAAACCTGGAGGATGTCTGGAATGTTCTGGATGGGGACGTCGTTGACTACCAGCTCATAGACGAGCTTCTTTCCGCTTTTTGCGTTGACATAGCCGCCGAAGGCCTGACCTTTAAGTACCAGTCCTGAGGCATTGCCCATAGCGTAGGTACCGGTCTTCGCGTGGATCTGGCCTTTGGCAGGTGCAAGTGTTCGGTCCGACGTGAAGCCGGTGACACTGGCGAGGGAGCCATCCACGCCGAGGATGGGGAGAGCGGCGAAGTATTGGGGGAAGGCTGCGCGTTTGGACATGTCAATGAGCATCTGCGTGACCTCGGCGTTGGTTGCCGTGGTGTCGCCGCCGCCGCTGCCATCGATGAAGTGATGTCCGGATGCGGGAATGCCGTAGTTGATTTCGAGGTTTTTGCTTTCGGCGACGAGGGCGGAGTTCATGTTATCGGCCTGCTGGGTGAGGCCGTAGAGGAGAAGCGAGGTGTCGGCGCCGATGTTGTAGCTGACCTTCAGGATGAATTTCGCATCTTCGGAATAAGGAAGGCCTTTGAGGAGGGCAACGCGCGTGTCCGGGGCATAGCTGTTTTTCGCGGGAAGAAGTTGGACGGGGTTGACGGCGACGGCAGGAGCTTTGACTTTGACTCCGGCGGCCTGAAGTTTTTCGATGAAGACAGTGCGCGCATAGTTGGCGGGATGGGTTATGCGGAATGTGTGCGAACGAGAGGCCATTGGCCTGTCATGGGAGGCGTGTAGTTTGCGGGGAGTTCACCGCTGATGATGGCGGTGCAGTTGGGTTTTCCAATGCACTGGGGCAGTTCGGGGTCGAGTTCGATATCGTCTGACGTGTTGTCGGGCGTGGTGTGGAGGGCGTTGACGACGCGAAGAGCTGCGGAGTGGGGACGGTATTCAACCGAGGCGGGTTGGCCGGGTTTGGTGGGGTTGATGGCGAGGTCGACGACGTCGTCGTTGACGAAGATGGGCGAGAGATTGAACTGGTCGCGAAAGTTCCAAGGCTGGAAGAGACGGTCATCGATGATGATGTCGCCGGTGACCTGCTTGATGCCCGAGTGAGCCACCTGTTGAGCGAGAGCGGCGTATCCGGCGAGCGGGTCGGGCGCGGTGAGATTTGCGTTGCCGAGCGCGTTGGCTTCGTTAACGTCGAAGTTGCCATAGGCGACGGTGCCGTCTGGGTTGGTGCGGCCGCCCATGGTGATGTCGCCTGAGGCAACGAGGATGAGATCGCCTTGAAGGACGCCTCGCGGCGTAAGCATGCCGCGGCGATAGACGGGCGTGTCGTAGGTGTGGGCAGGGCCGATTTCGTTCATGAGCTCGCCGATGGTGAAGACCTTGCGAACGGAGCCGATGAAAAATTGCCGTGTGGGTTGAGTATCGATGAGGGGCTGGCCGGTGGCGAGATCGACGACGCGGAGGCCCCATGTGGCATTTTTGTAGGCCGGCTTGTCGAAGATGGCCTTAATGTCGGCGGGGACAGATGCCACAGAGGGGCTTTGTGCGGGGTGGCAGCCCATGATGGAGGACAGGAGCGCCAAGGTCAATGCAAGGGGCAGGTGATAGGAGCATTTGGTCATTGTCCGGCCTCGTGAGTTTTTCTGCAGGCGAAAATTGTACCGGGAATTTAGAAAAGGACATGGTCCGAGAGAATCGTTGCAAAGAAAGCTTGCGCCAGACAACGCTATGACCCTTGGGTTCTATCTGATAGTAAGAAGGTATGAAGGTGAAAGTGTGTGCGGAGCACCGATTTGGATTGTCCAACGTGTAGGAAAATGTTTTCCACTTTTTGCCCATTCCAAAGCTGGAAAGCTGTGTGCCGGCTGCACGACGGATATTGATAAATAAGGATGTTGCAAGGGTTAGCGGCAGTTGGCCAGCGAGTTGCAACTATGCAAAGTGTGGCACATTGGTTTACGGCAAGCATTTTAGGAAAGGAGGCAGGATATGGCAGCAACTTCATTGTTTACATGTACATGCGGGATTCAAAAGAAAACGAGTAACCACTGGGTATTGGCCAAGGTTATGCCGGGAGGAATCACGTTCATGCCGTGGGATACGAATCTTGCTTTTGACGACGAAATTATCGTTCTATGCGGCGAAGGGTGCGCCTCGGCGTTGCTGAGTCGTTATATGGGGGAGTGGAAGCGTCCCTCTGCGAAGTTGATGGTCGACGAGCCTGAACTGGCTGTGGCGTAGCGCGATTTCTAAAGCAGGATTGCTGGTTTTTCTCTCTCTCGATCAATGATTCAGGCGAGGTGGCTCCGGCCACCTTGTTTTTTGTGCGGATCAGGTGACGGAAGCCGGGAGGAGCTCAAGAGCTCCCTTGGAGATAAGATCGGCGGCTACCCAGTGGCCGAGGGCTTCGGGGGCGGTGGAGTAGGTGGCTTCGGTGTCGATCTGGATCATGGCTTCGCCGTCGGGTGAGACGACCTGGGCGAGCATGCGCCACTTCCCTGCTTCGGTTGCGGGAGGAATGCAGTGCGCGCCGATGGGAAGAGAACAGCCGCCGCCGAGAGCGTCGAGGGTCGCGCGTTCGGCTGTGACGGCGAAGCGGGTGGGCGGGTGTTCGAGAAAGGCAAGGGCATTGCGGATGTAGTGATCGCGGGATTGGTTTGGATTCTGTGTGGCGGGATGATCGGGGTTGCGGGTTTCGAGGGCGAGGGCTCCCTGGCCGGGGGCGGGACAGAGCTCTTCGGGGGAGAAGCGGTAGTGGACGGATTCGGTGCGTTTGAGGCGGTCGAGGCCGGCGGCGGCCAGGATGAGGGCGTCGCATTGGCCCTGTTCGAGCTTGCGCAGGCGGGTATCGATGTTGCCGCGGACTTCGACGAAGGCGATGTCGGGACGGAGGGCGAGGATCTGAGCGCGGCGGCGGGGGCTGGTGGTGCCGATGCGGCCTCCGGTGGGGAGGGTGTGGAGCGCCCAGTAGGGCTCGCAGACCCAGACGTCGCGGGCGTCGGCTCGTTGGGGGATGGCGGCGAGGGTGAATTGCGGGGCTAGTTTTGTGGGGAGGTCTTTTAAGGAGTGGACGGCGAGGTCGATGCGGCCTTGTTCGAGGGCGTCTTCGATTTCTTTGGTGAAGATGCCTTTGCCGTCTGCGATCGAGCTGCCTGGGTTGAAGGCAGGGACGAGGTCTGGCTGCTGCATGCGGTCGCCGGTGGTGCGGATGATTTCGAGCTCGGCGTGGCAGCCGGCGTCGCGGAGCGCGTTGAGGATGTGGTTGGCCTGCCAGAGAGCGAGCTGGGAGCCTCGGGTGCCGATGCGGATGGGCGGGTTGTGCTGGGTGCTCATGGAGGGCCGTAGTCAGGATACCCGGGATGGTTTGGTTTGTGGGTTGGGGGTGGCTGGGCTGGTCTGCTCTGGGTTGGAGGCGGGTCTTGGGCCTGCGGCGAAGGTGAGAATCAAGAACAAAGACAAGGAAAGGCAAGGACAAGATGCGGGAGCAACAGCAACAGCAAACGCAGATCCCCTTCGGGGATGACAACTAGAAGAGCAAGAGCATGGGCAAAGCCGAAAGGGAGGCTGAACTGCTGCCGAGCTGGGCACCTATGCTTTCGCGAAAAGCGCATGCACGAAAACAGGAGAGCACCAGCTCGGATTCGATCTAGCGGTGGCCGCCTCCGCCGCCGTGAGCCGCTGCTCCTCCGCCGTGAAAGCCTCCGCCGATTGCGCCGCCGTGGAACCCGCCGACTGCTCCGCCGCGTGCGCCCTGGAAGCCGCTGGATGAGTGTCCGCGGAAGCCGGCTATGGGATGACCGCCGCGATAGACGCCGCCGTAGGGATAGAAGCCGTGGCCGAAGCGGCCGTAGAGGAAGCCTCCGCCGTAGAGATACCAGGGCGAGTAGAAGCCGTAACCGAAGGGACTCCAGAAGAGACCGTTGCCGGGCAGCCAGGTGTAGCCGTAGGGACCGCCGGCCCAATACCAGCCGGGGTAGAAGCCGGAGGCGCCGGCGTATTGTTCGGCTAGATCGACGTTGGCCTGGCCGAGATACTCGGAGCGCAGGCTGCTCCATCGATAGAGCGGGTCTTGTGCCTGGGCCTGATCCTTGTCGAACTTCTGCGGCTTGGCGGGTTCGCCGGTGAGGGCGAGCTGACGGCCGCCTTTGACGTCGATGGGTTTGACGCTGGCCTGCAGATCGGCTCCGGGATAGACAGCGGCTTTTCCGTCGAAGACGCGGACGGTGGAGCTGCCGGCGTCGAAGGCGTAGAGACCGTTCCGGAGGAGCTGGGTCTGACCAGTCTTCATATCGATCAGGATTACGTTTTGTTTGTAGAGCTGATCGACTTCGATGTTGGCGCGGCCCTGTTCGATCTTGACTTCGGTCTTGGTCAGATCGGGAGAGACCATCTGGATGGTGCTGTTGTCTCCAAGGCGGAGAAAAATTCCAGGGGCGAGGAGAACTTCGGCTTTGCCGTTGGCGGTGGACAGGTACTGTCCTGGCTCGAGGACGGTGTTGCCTACGGAGTTTGACGTGACGGCGCGGCCTTCGATGGAGGCCTGCCCTTCCATGTAGTTGAGAGTTCCCGGGCGGGCTGGGTTCGCGGATTGCCCGAAGACGATTGCGGACAGAGTCGCCAGGGAAAGCATCGAAAGCAGCGCTTTGAACCTCAGCATGATCATTAAACCTCTGTGTAGTTAGATGTGGCAGGGCGCAAAAGGACACACGCCCGGAGGCGCGTCGTTGCTGGGTTTTTGACGTGTTCCGGCGCGCGACTTTTTTTGTGCTTATAAAGGGCAACTGAAGAAAAATCGGAAGCAGGCGAAAAAGGCAGACAGGAAGATGCGGAAGAGGGCGAGGCAGCAGCGCAAGGTCGCCTCTTAACTTAATTTCACCGATGCTGTCGCCGTTGGTGTTATGTTGCGAGGGTGTGAAGTGAGTGCGGTTCGCGGGTGGCGCGAATACTCACCCTTTTCGATGAAGCCGAAAAGGATGGGCATCCGGTTCTGTGGTGTGGCCGGGGTGTGTCGACCCATAGAACGACGTGGGAAATACGTCGAACGGGTCGAAAGATATGGAGAAAGTCAGGCACTACGAGCAAAACGCAGGTCCTTCGACTCCGCTGCGCTCCGCTCAGGATGACAATTTCTATATCAACTAATCACCTAAGCTGACGCTATATGTCGATATACCCTAGCTGCGGCGGCCAGGATGGTCGGTGCTGTTGGCGGGTCATTTGTATTCGGCTGCGAAGACCTCCGATTCTTTGTTCATCTCCTCCGCAGTGGCGGCATGCGAAAACAAGATCACACGATAGCGGAAGGTGGCGGTCTGATCCTTCTGGATGGTGTAGTTGAAGGCGGGTTGTTTGGGATCGAAGATGCTTCGGCCCAGCGGATTGGCGGCAAATAATCCATAGCCGCGGGCGTGCCAGTAGGTGGGATAGCCTGGATTTTTGGGGTTGTCGATCATGCCGATGGTGACGGTGTGTTTGTCCGGGTCGTTGCCGGTGAGGAGGCACCAGCGGCCGCGAGTGGACCAGACGGCTCCGCCCTTGACTCCTTCGCTGGTGAGATAGACGCCGGTCGCGTCGGTGGTGTCCACCTTGTCTACTTTGGTTGGCCGGCCGCTGGCGTCCATGAAGATGCCGCCCTTTTCGTCGGCAGATTCGAGCCAATGGGCGACTCGCATGCCGAGCAGTCCCTCTTTGTCATCGTTGAAGACGGCTTTGTCGAGGGCCTGGAGCGTGACGATCTGGTCGATGATGCGGGCGCCTTTGCGACGCATGAAGACATAGCGTGTGGTGTCTTTGAGGATGTCCTTGCCTTCGCCGGTGACCCAGAGCGATTCGACGACGAGCTCTCCGCGGTCGGCTCCGCTTTTGGTGGAGAGGATTTTCTTCTGGTAGATGGTTCCCATCTTCGAGCGGGCTTCCGGCTTGATGGCATCTGAGTTGTTCCAGAAGTCGAAGCCGTTCACATTGCCGTAGTTGAACCACATACCAGCGTGGTGGGAATGATCGACGCGCTCTCCGGGGCGAGGCTCGAGCGGATAGCCGCGAGTCACCGTGATTCCTTCATCGGTGATGAGGGGGTAGAGAACGGGCTTCTTGAGCGACGTGGGCCAGAGGTAGGAGGTGAAGGGCTTGCCGTCGATGGTGATGTCGACGCGCTGATGCGCCTCGTCGGCGACTACCTGAACGCCCTTGCCCGCTGCTTTGTCCGCTGCGCTTGCGCTGCCTGTCAGACTGATGGCTGCGGCGAACAGGCTCAGCATGAGAAACCTACGCATAGACCTTACCCCCTACCATCACCTGCTGGGTTTTGTCGTCGAAGGTCACCTTCTGGCCGGTCTGGATGGCGGCGACGTTCATGCAGAGAGCGATGGAGTGGCTGTAGCCGGCTTCGATGCTGGCGTTGGGTGTCTTGCGGGAGCGGACGCACTCCATCCAGTTGCGCATGTTGGCGGAGGTTTGCGGATCGCCCTTGGTGTCGGCTGCGGTGGAGACTTCTTCCACGTGTTCGCTGAGCGGGAAGCTGGGCAGGAGGTTCGGCTGCATCTTCATCTCGGCCGCGCTCTTTGCAGTCAGGCCGCCGGTTGGCGTGACGGTCTGCTTGTCCATATCGATCATTCCGCCGTTGGAGTAATAGAGCTCCTTGACGCCGCCGGCGGAGTTGGTGAATCGCGAGGTGTACTGGACCTGGAAGCCTTTGGTGAGGTCGTCGAGCGGGCCGTAGTCGAAGACTGCGGTCATGGTGTCCCAGTTTTTGCGACCGTCTTTCCAGAGATAGATGCCGCCGTTGGCAACGCAACTGCGGGGATGAGGCAGGCCGGTGAACCAATGGACGGTGTCGATCTGGTGGACGAGCCATTGGTCGGGGATGCCTGAGGAGTAGGGCCAGAAGAGGCGGAACTCAAGATATTTGCGCGCGTCGAAGGGCTCATAGGGCCGATTCATGAGGTAGCGCTTCCAGTCGGTGTCCTCTTGCTTCAACAGCGGTACGACGGAGGGACGCCGCCAGCGCCCAGGTTGATTGACGTTCCAGCTCATCTCAACCATCACGATGTCGCCGAACTTTCCGGACTGGATGTATTCGGCTGCTTTCTGGTAAGCCGGGGTGCTGCGACGCTGGGTGCCGATCTGGATAATTCTGTCGGATTTTTTTACGGCAGCACGAAATTGGCGAGCGTCTTCCATGGTGTGGGCTGTGGGTTTTTCTACGTAGGCGTCGCGGCCAGCCTTGACCGCTTCGATTCCGTGTTGGGCATGCTGGAAGTCAGCGGTCGCGATGATCACGGCATCGACATCTTTTCGCGCATACAGCTCTTCGTTGTTGCGCACCGGGGCGACGGTGTTGCCGTTCAATTTTGAAAGATAGGCTGCTCCTTCTTCGCGACGGCGGTTCCAGATGTCCGATACGGCAACAATTTCGAAGTTCAGCTCTTTGGCGTGCTGTTGAAACGCGGGAATATCTCCGCCTCTCATGCGATCGCCAAAACCTACAATGCCGACCTTGACGCGGTCATTTGCGCCTACGACGGCGGCATAGCTTTTGGCATTCCACGTTACTGCCGTTGAGGCCAGCGCTGCCCCACCCAACTTGAGAAATTCCCTGCGATCGTTGCCCTGCGTTGCCATGACTCTCCCCCGGGTC
Source organism: Edaphobacter sp. (assembly GCA_036267495.1). GTDB lineage: Bacteria > Acidobacteriota > Terriglobia > Terriglobales > Acidobacteriaceae > Edaphobacter. The sequence goes on along the minus strand of DATAVY010000298.1, from coordinate 58,466 downwards.
TGGTTATGTTGTTTGGCTAAGTGTGAACGAGGAGGATGACAGTAGTCTCTCCACAGTTTTTGAAACGCTTACCCTTTATACGATTACCTCGCCCGCCGAGTTGTGGGCGGACGAGGTGATTTGTCTAAAAGTTGAATTTCACACTTCCCTGGAAGACTCTGGCAGTGTTGTAGGTGGATGAGATCTGGCCAAAGGTCGACGACGTGAGGACTGCAGCACCGCCGGTGGTTCCACCGAGTGTTCCGGTAGTCCCTCCAGTGGGGATGTTGAAGTTCGGATGGTTGAGCAGATTGAATGCCTCCAGCCGTAGTGTCATATTCAGTCTCTCGTAGATGGGGAAGATGCGAGAGATTTGAGCATCGAACTGATAGCTGGGGACACCGCGGAAGGAGTTTCTGCCGATATTGCCATACGTTCCGTAAGAGGAGCAGGTGAGGGGGGTCGCGCCGGTTGGGCAAATCTGAGCGAAGGCTGCGGGGTTCAAATAGCCGCGGTTGACGGCACCGCTTCCGGCCCGCAGAGTCTGATGAAGGTAGATGGGGACACCTGCGATCAGATTTGGCCGATCGTTGCCCATATCGGTGAAGGAGTTATCCTGCCCGGCGGTTACAGTAAATGGCGCTCCGCTCTGGATGTGGACCAGTGGGGCGAACTCCCAGTTATTGAGGAAGACGGATTCAATTCGAGGAAGCGAGAATTGACTTTTGGCAACAATGACAATGTTTTCAATGTTGCGGAAATCGGAACCGCACGGACCATAATCCATCTTGGGATTATTTGGATTTTCAACTGTAGTTCCGGCAAGATCGCCCTGAGCATCGGCGATGTTGAGGCATTTCGACCAGGTGTAGTTGGCCAGAAGGCTGAAAGTGGACGAAAGGCGATGCTGAACGGTGGTTACCAAGGCATTGTAGTTAGCGCTTGCCGAGTCTCCAACGAGCACCGAGCCGCCGCCGCCACCGAGGTACTGGTTGCCCTGAGCAGGATTCGCAACGGTGAGCGCAAAACGCTGCGACTGATTGGCGGTGGTGGAGCATGGTGTTCCGGCTGCACCGGCAGGCTTACCGGCAGGACCGGTCAGAACTACGCCGGGACAACCCGTGCCTCCCGCTCCCCAGACTCCGGGGACGAATAAGGCAGGGCTGATGGGAGTACCGAGAGGAGCGTGATCGGTCCTGTTGCCGATGTAATCAAGTTGCAACTGCCATCCGCGGCCAAACTCCTGCTGGATGCTGGCGGTCCACTGAATGGTGTAGGACGGATGGAACTGTGTGGGCAAAATGATGTACTGGGATTGAGGGAAGAACTGCGCTTGCGAGGGTGTTGGAATGATCGGTTGCGGAAACGGGTTGGTCGTGATGCCACCGACGGACCAAGGGCTGCTGAAGCTGATAGGACCTGAGTTTGATGTCTGTGTCTGGCTGATAGCCGTCGCAAAGGGCGGGTTCTGGTTGGTGCGTTGACCGGTAAAAAAGTTGACCTGGTCATAGATCAGTTCGGCTCCGGCACGGAAGATCGTTTTGCCTGTACCGAAAGGGTCATAGGACATACCTACGTTCGGAGAGAACTGCCAGGGTGAATTCTGGGTGAATTGCCTTGAAACACCTTTGTCCCCGAAAAAGAAAGTTCCTGCGGGAGCGTTGGGAAAGATGGAGCTGACCTGATTGGCCAGGAATGCGGCCATATTGAAGGTTGTTCCGCGATTGAGGGTGTCGTGGGGCATAAACTCGGGTCCCCAACGCAGGCCAGCGATTAACGTAAGTTGTTTGCTGGCGTGGAAGGTGTCCTGCCCATAGAGGCTCGGGATCGGCGCACGCAAGGCATTCTGCTGCATTTTGCTTTGCTGGAAGGAATTCTGAGCCCCCAGGAGGAAGTCCAGATTGGCATCTCCGACGGCTGTTCCTCCATTTGGACCGTTCGCGCTAAAGATGCCACTGAAAGAGAAGTTGCCGTTGGATTCGAATGCATTGGAGATGTTGAGCTGGTTCCAGACATATTCTCCGCCGAAGACAATCTGGTGCTTGCCGCGAATCATGGTCACGTCATCTTCAAAGGCAAGAGCGTTGTCATTGAAGTGAGAGACTGAGTTGGTGCCGCCGCCGATGACGAATTTTCCGGTCGTCAACTGCAGGCCGTTGGGCTCGCCCTGATAAAGGTTGACGCCAAGGGTCGTTGCATTAATGTCGCTGTCGGCGTATCCACGATTATTGCGGCGCCGCAGCCATGTGGCGTGGGCTGTATTCACCATCCTTGAGTTGATCGTCCATGCCTCACCGAGGGTGAGACTCTGTACCCGTTGAAGGTTTCCGGATTGGGTGGTGATGAGGATATTGGTTGGGGAAAAGAACGCGGGCGACTGGAAGCCGTCGATGAAGTACCGCCCGTAGAAATTGTGTTTCGGGCTGATGGTCCAATCGACACGGCTGACGAATTGATTGTCCGACTGGACAGACGGAATGGAGTAAGAGACGAGTCCGCATCCATTGACGTCCACGGTGGGATCGATGGCGGGAAGAAACTTAATCAGCGCAAGTGCCTGCGGGTTATAGGTCGGCTTACTTGGATATTTGTTACCGACCAGTTTTGCGTCGGTGAGAGGGTCAACCAGCTGAACGGTTTTGGTTGCGCACGAAGTACCGGTGATGGTGGTACCTGGGGCAGGATCGGTGACGGAAAAATCGCCCGCGAGGTTTGCAGCGGTAGGTACGTGGGCCTGTGTCGTCGCCGTAGCCTGATCGGCGTGGAGATGCTGGTATGCGGCGAAGCCGAAGAGCTTGTCGCGGAGGATCCTACCTCCGAAGGTGCCACCGTATTGGTTCTGGTGCAAAGTGTCCTTCGCAGTGCAGGATGTGGCTGGCGCAACTGGAGTGCAGGTTGCGAAAAAGTTAGTGGCGTCGATGTAGTTGTTGCGGATGAACTCAAAAAACGAACCGTGATAGGTGTTGGTTCCGGAACGGGTGACTACGTTCACCAGGCCGCCGGAGTGTTGACCGTTCTGGGCTCCCAATGCGGTGGACTCAACGCTAAACTGGCTGACGGCGTCAGGGAAAGGAAATGGCAGGTTGCCGTTGGCCATGTAGTCATTGTTGTCGCCTCCGTCCAACTGCCACATGGTCGTGTTGCCGGCACCGCCGGCGATCGAAACGGAGATGGTCTGATAGGAATACTTGCTACCGGTGAAGTCGCCTGCGGGAGCGGGAGCCGAGCCGCCGGAAAGAGCGATCAAGCCGGTCATCTGGCGGCCGTTGAGCGGCATCTCGGTCACGGTCTGCTGATCGATCGTCTGCTTAAAGGAGGCATCTTCGGTCTGCAAGGCCAGACCACTTGATTGAACTTCAACTTTCTGGTCCGTCCGTCCTACAGTCATTGCCACGTTGATGGCAATGCTGCTACCGACTTCAAGGACGATGTTCGAGTGGGTGTAGTGCTCGAATCCCTGGGCGGCGACATCGACGGTATAGTTTCCGATGTCCAGGTTAGGGAAGCTGTAGAGGCCGTCCCCGGTCGTCACTGCGATGTGCTTAACCTGAGTCGCGACATTGGTGGCCGTGACCGTGGCGCTTTGAATAACGGCGCCGGTGGCGTCGGCAACGGAGCCTTGAATACTGCCGGTTCCCGCGACCTGAGCCTTACTTCTGGCAGCAAATAGAAAGATTACGATGCAGACGACAACAGCCAACCAGCGGTTGACCATCCCTGAGCCATTTGAAACGCGTGCTTCCATGAAGCCTCCTAATGATTGCGACAAGCGGGAAATCGTTCTTTCTGTAGCCCGATTTTTCGTAGTTCATCAATATGAAACCCATAAAGGGTGTCCTTGTTCTTTGGGAGGCTCTGCTTTGGACTTTGGATCAGCGACTGAAAAGGTAGTACCTGTTCCGAAAGGTTGTCAAGACAAATGAATTCAGGCGGGTTCCTGTTTCGATCCCCCTCACTCTGAACCAATTTGCTGTTTGAAAAGATAACCAGACGGTACTTCAGGGGATGTTCCAATCGCGCAGTACTGCCATGGCCGCGTTGCGTCCATTGATGCCGATGACGCTGCCGCCGGGGTGGATGCAGGCGCCGCAGAGGTAGACGGCTTTCATCGGAGTTCTTGCGGTGAGGCGGTTGGCCCACATGTAGGCGGGCAGACATTCGCCCTGGAAGATGTGTCCGCCGGTGAGGCCAACCTTCTGCTCGATGTCCGGCGGGCCGAGCACCTGCGCATCGATGACGGCTTCGGGGAGATTGCTGCAGAAGCGTCCGATCGAATTCAGCGCGAGCGTTCTGACTTCGGCGCGATGATCGTCCCAACTGCCGGAGGCGAAGGTATAGGGAACGTATTGGGCGAAGACGCTCATGGTGTGAACGCCAGCCGGGGCAACGGTGGCATCGTGCGCGCTTTGAAAGTAAAGCTCGCACCAGAACTGCTGGGGGAGACGTCCGGCGCGAGCCGCGGCATAGCCCGCCTTCCACTCAGGTGTGGTCAAGGGAGCGTTGATCTGGCCGTAGTGGTGTGCCTCATTGATTCCTGGGCGGGCTGTGAAGTTTGGCAGCTCGCGCAGCAATACGTTGAGTTTTACGGTGCATCCTTCGATCGGTATGGAGCGCACCTTTTCGGCCCACGACGGATCGGCAGATGCATCTAGCATGCCGAGAGTACGAACGGGGTCTGCGTTGGAGATGACGACCGGCGCGGTGATGCGTTCGCCGCTCTCGAGCAGGACGCCTTCGCCGGGAAGAATGCGCGCCACGTTGACGCCGGCGGCGACGAGTGCTCCGGCTTCACGGGCGGCATCGCAGAAATAAAAAGACACCATGCCCATGCCGCCCTTCACATATCCCCACATGCCGGGCATCCCGCCGAGCCGGCCTGATGCGTGATGGAAACGGATGGAGGCGGTTCCGGCGTCGAAGGGGCTGGCGTTGGCGCCGATAACACCCTGGCCGAGATAGGCGGACTGCAGCCGATCGTCGGTGAGATAGCGCTCGACGAACTCTGCCATCGACCACTCGAAGAGAAGACTGCGCGCTTCGGGATCGCCGGCGAGACGATCTTCGAGTTGCTCGCGGGTCGGGGCGTCACCGATCCATACATCTCGCGGACTGTCGCCGAACATGCCTTTGGCAGGCCGAAGCTTATCCCGCAATCTGCAAATGATGTCGTTCATGGCGCGCCAGCCCTCGACATCTCTAGGTGAGAAACGGCGAATCTCCTGTTCGCATCGCGCGTCATCGTCCCATAGCTGGATGCTGCTGTCGTCGAGGAACGGCACGAAGAGGCCGTTGATGGCAGGCGACCACTCGAAGCCGCGGGCCGGCAGATTGAGTTCTTCGACGACGAGTGGATGCAAGAGCCCGGCGAGATAGGCGCAGGGAGACATCCTCACACCGGGGAACGGCTCTTCGACGGTACAGGCTCCGCCGATTCGTTCACGGGCTTCGAGAACAAGCACACGCCGACCGGCTCGCGCGAGATAAGCGGCACAGGCCAGGCCATTGTGACCGGCGCCGATGACGATGGCATCCCAGCGGCGCGCGGCAATTTCCTTGAGCGGCGCCGGCAAGCCGACCTTTCCTAAGAGTGCCGCCGTCTCGGACATACTGGCAGTATCTACGCCGGACTTGCGATGGCAAGAAAAAAGTGTCTGCCTAGTGAATCGGAAGCATCATCGATTCCATTTCAAATGTGAAACGGCAGTGGGTGGGATTTTTTTGGAGAACGACGATTCCTTCCCACGCTGGCTTGCCTCGATTTGGGATGCGCCGTAGAATCCGATCACTCGATATTTCGCTGGTGCCGGGACGCTGAAAACCATGGGCCAGTTTTGGGGAGACGTGGTATGAGGCAGTCCTTTAGCGTAGGTATCGGAGGCGCCGCCGGTCAGGGTGTGGCTACTCCCGGCGATATTTTTGCGAAGATTTTCAGCCGCCGCGGGCTGCATCTAAACGTTTACAACGCCTATCAGTCCATCATTCGCGGTGGCCATACTTTTCTCACCATTCGCACCGGCCCGGATAAGATCGCGACTACCGACGGCCGACTGGACCTGTTGATTCCACTTAATCAGGACACGATGGACCGTCACCTGGGCCTGCTCTCGTCCGGGGGCGCCTGCCTGTACAACGCAGACGTGATTAAGCCGGGCACTGCTGCTGCCGGGGTGCAACTTTGCCCCATACCTGTCTCGAAGCTCGCCGATATCAGCCGCAACAAGATCGCGCAAAACACCCTTGCCATTGGCGCAGGCCTGAGCATGATGGGAGTCGGATTTCCTGCATTGGAGAGTGTGCTCGAAGAGCAGTTCCGCAAAAAAGAAAGGGCAGTGATTGAGGAAAATGTCAGTATCGCCCGCGCGGGCTACGACTACGCGTCGCAGAATTTCAAACCATTTGCGTGGCCGCTGCCCATGACCGAGGCCCGCTATGCCGTGCTGGGCGGCAATGCCGCCATGGCGATGGGAGGCGCAGCAGCGGGTGTCAAATTTTATTGCGCCTATCCTATGAGTCCCTCGACGGGCGTTTTGCACTGGATGGCAGACCATGCGCGTAAAGCGAACATTATGGTGCGCCAGGTTGAGGACGAGATCGGCGTCATCAATATGGCGATTGGCGCCGCGCATGCCGGGGTTCGGGCGATGTGCGCGACCTCGGGCGGTGGTTTTGCACTGATGAGCGAGGGCCTCGGTCTGTCGGCGCAGGCTGAGATTCCAATTGTCGTTATCGATTGCCAGCGCGCAGGTCCGTCTACTGGCGTTCCTACCAAGACGGAGCAAGGCGATCTCTGGCAGATGCTGGGCGCGGCCTTCGGCGATTATCCGAGGGTCATCGCCGCACCGCTCGATATCGCCGACTGCTTCAAGCTGATTCCGGAGATCTTCAACATCGCTGATCGATTCCAGTGCCCGGGGATCGTGCTTTGCGATCTGCTGCTTGCCGAAGGCCGGTTGAGCGTCGATCCGAAGGAGCTCAACTTCCATCCTGATGTCGATCGTGGCGAACTAATTACGTCGAATGGGACGGGGGATCACGGAACCTATCAGCGATACAAGATCACCGAGAGCGGTGTGTCGCCGCGGGTGATTCCAGGTGTTCCCGGCTACACCCACACCGTCTCTAGCGATGAGCATGACGAGAACGGCGTCTTGATCAGCGATGAGTACACGAACTCGATCAAGCGTCGCGCGATGATGGAAAAGCGCATGCGCAAAGAAGATGGCATTGCGGCTTCAGTACCTCCGCCGCAGCTATTGGGTCCGGCGAATGCCGAGGTGACGTTGATCGGCTGGGGTTCGACCTACGGGGTGATCGACGAAGCCTGCGAACTGCTGCGGGAGGCGGGCATCTCCGCCAATCATCTGCCAATACGCTGGCTGGTTCCTCTCCATGGGGACGCGATCGTCGATCTGCTCAGGGGCGCGAAGCATACGATCATCGTCGAGAACAACTTCAGTGGACAGTTCGCCCGTTATCTGCGCAGTGAGACCAGCTTCGTTCCCAACGGCAACATTCGTAAGTACGACGGGGAGCCGTTCTTTCCAAACCACATCGTAGAAGCAGTGAAGGAGCAGCTCGCGGGCAAGACCAGGCTGTCCATACCCGCCCACGAAATTATGGTTTAGATAACCGAGCTGTGTGCTCTCTCATTTTCAAGGAGAATCAAAGATGGCGACCGAGGCTGTAGTTCCACAGGCAATCGTAATGGCTGATTTCAAGGGCAAGGTCGATCCCGACTGGTGCCCTGGTTGCGGCGACTTCGGCGTGCTTGCCGCCGTCCAGAAGGCGCTGGTCGAGTTGCAAATCCCAAAGCATGAAGTGGCTACGATCAGCGGCATCGGATGTTCCTCGAACTTTCCGGGGTTTATTGACACGTATGGCATGCATACGCTGCATGGCCGGTCTTTGCCTGTCGCTACGGGAATGAAGATGGCGAACCATGCAATGACGGTGCTGGTTACCGGCGGCGACGGAGACGGGTTCGGGATTGGCTGCGGCCACTTCGTCCACGCGACGCGGCGCAACATCGACCTGCTCTATCTCGTGATGGACAACCAGATTTATGGGCTTACGACGGGCCAGACCTCTCCTACGAGCCGGCTCGGCATGAAGACGAAGAGCATGCCCTTTGGGAGTATCGAATCGCCGCTGAATCCTATCTCTCTCGCTTTGGCCGCGGGTGCGACCTTCGTCGCGCGCGGTTTCAGCGCCGAGCAGAAACATCTCACCGAACTGATCAAGCAAGGTATCGAGCATAAAGGCTTTTCGTTTATCGATGTCTTCAGTCCCTGCGTTACTTACAATCACGACAATACCTTCCAGTGGTTTCGTCCGCGAGTGAAGAAGCTGGAAGACAACCCGGGGTACGATTCTTCCGATTGGAGCGCGGCCATGGAGAAATCGCTGATGTGGGGAGACGAAATTCCTATTGGAAAATTCTTCGAGAGAAACGATCTGCCCTCGCTGCACGATGCGGAGCCGGTTTTGAAGAATGGCCCGCTTGTGCACCAGGACAGCCGCATACCTGCTGACGTGGCCAAGGCTTTCGTGGACGAGTTGATGTAGTTCTTCGTGGCTGCTGTATGAGTTGACTTGGGATTGTCGCCGGTCAGAAGTAGCCGGCGGAGGCTAACCCTGGCTCGCCGAAGAGGATCTCCCACGACGGATCGAGATAAAGCCAGCGTTGCGTGCTGAACCAGCTTGTCGGCATCTCGGGAACATGCAGCAGGCCGTGTCCGACGACACAGATCAGCTCAGTACCGTTCCAGGCCAGGAAGGTTCTCGAGGGCTGACCCACACGCGCCGGATGCGTCAGCTTTCCGAGGCAGACCGGGCAGCGTTGGCGCTGATCTCTTAGCGACCAGCGAAGACCGAACAGACAGATTGAGAAGGCAGAGACGAGCTGGATGTATTCCGACGTAACGGGATCAACGGTGGCTCGAAAATGCGCGAGGTCGAGGGATACAAAATAAACAATCGGCAGAAGAAGAGTGAGCTTCGAGCCCAGAAAGCACCAGCGGCGCAGCCTCTTCGACCAGGGTAGTTTGCGAGAGCTGACCCTGTACTCGCCAAGGGGAAGCGAGGTTGTCGCTGGCAATGCGAGGCAGGCGAGGAAGACGGCAAAAAGAAAGATGTCTCCCGGACTTCGAGTTCGCTCTTTCAATGAGGTACAAACAAAGTCATCCAGAGAGTGATCCGGTTTCGGCGCGGACATGTGCCAGTTTGGACCCCATTGGTCGTGCAAAGGCGACGACTTCAGATGGGCCACAACGAAACCCACGCCCTCCGGAATATTTTGGGACTCTGGTTCCAACAGCCACGCATCCACCTTGCCGGGAAGTCTCCAGGACTCCGATGGGGCGACCCCGCCGATTACAGCATCCTGCTGACCTACGCGGATTACGCGGCCGGCAATGCGAGGATCTCCGCCAAATTCGTTCTTCCACATCGGATAACTGAGGATGAGCCTGGGCATGTCGCCACGAATTTTGTCAGAGGCAGACTGTATCGGCAGGCCCAGGAGCGTAAAGAGATTCGAACTCGCGATGGCTATGCCTTTTGCGGCGTGGATATGGCTCGCGTCCGATACTGATTCACGGCTGAGGCGGTAGTACGCGAACCTGTCAAAGAGCTGTTGCCGCCGAAGTTTCCAGACCTGATATTGCGCGGTCGAGATTGTTGGGGTCGACTCATCAGCGGAGCTAGCGTCGCGAATGAGCATGAGGTTGCGGGCGTCGCGATAGTGCGGCGCATGAAGAATGGCCGAGACTCCCGGCAGCAACAGCCCGATGCCGCAGCTGATCGCCACCAGCGCGGCCAGAAGGAGCATGCATTGTGCCGGCGAGCCCATAGTTGTCGCGCGAGGTATACGTCTTGGCGCGGAGTGCCCTCTGAGACAAAGCGCGTCCTGAAAAGCGCCGAAACAAAAAGCAGCGACCTCGCGTTCGGCCACCCACGAGATTCCGTGCTCGGGGGTGCAGGTTTGCCGAACGTGCCACAGCTCGGAGCGCCACTCGCGCCACCACTCTTCGCGCTCGAATCCAGGTACAAGGAATGAGGCGCAACGAAGCGACCCGAGGCAGGCGAGATGAAAAATCAACGCGGGACGCAGTCTCATACGCGCTCTTCTTCCTGCGAGGGGATCAGCTTCGCGAGCAGCGGATAACGTCTGCGTGACGATTCGAGCGTGAGCTTCCCTGCCCGCGTCAGCTTGTAGTATTTTCTCGGCGGCCTCTGTTCGGCATCGGCGATTGACTGCTGCTCCCATTGGGAGCGGATGAGTTCGTCGCGTTCCAGGCGCCGCATTGCCGGGTAGACGGTGCCGCTTGGCAGGCCAGTCATCTCCATGATGCTGAACCCGTAGACGTAACCGGCATTCACTGCCTGAAGGATCATTGCCGCCGTGTGTGAGAGCTTCGCCTCAACTGCCATGCAAAGCACTATATCTATGTAGCAAGCTACTTGACTAGTCCCTATTCCGAATGCTACATAGGGTATGCGAGGTGCGAGCATGCTTGAGGTTAAAGGGCTCAGCAAAAGCTACCGGGGTCTGCCGGCGATCGATCGAGTCAGTTTTCGTATAGGCGCGGGCGAGATCGTCGGCTATGTCGGGCCGAATGGCTCCGGCAAATCGACTACCGTGAAGATCGTCACCGGCCTGCTCGAGCCCACTGAGGGCCAGGTTCTCTTTGAAGGCGAGAGCATTCGATTGAATCTCCAGGGCTATCGCGCGTCTTTCGGCTATGTGCCTGAGGAGGCCCACGTTTACACGCATCTTTCAGGGCTTGAATATCTGCAGTTGGTCGGGCGACTGCGCAATATGCCGGAAAAGCTCATCGAACTGAAAGCGGGCCGGCTTCTGGCGCTGCTGGGCCTCGAATCCTGGCGCCATTCACCGATTTCTCTTTATTCCAAGGGAATGAAGCAGCGCGTTTTGATCGCCGCTGCCCTGCTGCACGATCCGAAGCTGCTCATCTTTGATGAACCTCTCTCCGGGCTTGACGTGGTCTCCGCCCGGCTGTTCAAGGATCTGCTGCAGCAGTTGTCTGCTCAGGGCAAAGCGATCCTTTATATCTCTCATGTGCTCGAGGTGGTCGAGGTCGTGTGTCATCGCGTCATTGTTATCGCGAAGGGCAGGATCCTCGCGAATGCGCCTCCTTCGGAGCTGAAGACTTCCCTGGCGCTGGCCAATCTGGAGAGCGTGTTTGCGCAGCTTGTCCAGCAGCAGGACACTCAATGTATTGCGAGCGAGCTGGTCGATGTAATGGCGGTCAATCATGTCTGACCGTCTTGGATTGTTCGCCCCACCTGAACATCCTGTGCTTTCCCTTAGTGTCCAGGCGCAGGCGGCAGCACCGGCACGCGCTCGAAGTGAGTTCGAGGTTCTGGTTCGTCACATCCTCAACCGCTTCTTCAACAATGAGCTTCTGGCTTCGGATGACGAGAGGAAGCGAGTGATGCAGATTGCGTGCGCGGTTGCTCTTCCGACGCTGATTGTTTCGCTCTTCCTGTTTCCGGCCTATCATGCATTTCCGCCGGCACCGGCGCATCGTCCGTTCTGGTCGCAGGTGAGCGATCACTATTTCTATGTTATGTACTCCTTTGTCGTGATGGGCGCTGCTACTGTGTACGAGTGGGACCTGCTCTTCCCTGACGTTCTGGACATCTTCGTTCTCTCGATTCTTCCCATTCCACATCGCCGACTTTTTTTTGCGCGAGTGCTTGCGCTGGCAATCTTCCTGTGCCTGACTCAGGTCGGCACAAGCATCCTGGGGACGATTTTCTTTCCTCTTGCTGCGGAACAGTTCAACTTCCCTCGCCATCTCTTCTCACACTTCGTTGCCGTGACGATGAGCGGGATGTTCGCAGCGACATGCTTTCTATCGATTCAGGGCGTACTGCTCAACATGGTCGGCGAACGTGTGTTTCGCCGCATTACTCCTCTACTTCAGGGCAGCTCGATCATGTTGTTGCTTGCCGTTTTGCTTTTGTGCCCAACGATAGCCGGTTCTATTGAACCTCTTCTTACGTCGGGTAGCGCGGCGATCCGTTACTTCCCTCCTTTCTGGTTTTTAGGAATTTACGAGTGTCTGTTCGCGGGAACTTCTGCCCCGGCCGTTTTTCATCTGCTGGCCCGCACCGGCTGCTATGCGCTGCTCGTAATGCTGGCCTGCACTCTTTTGACTTATCCGCTGGCCTACCGCCGCCGAGTCCGTCAGTTGATCGAGGGAACGGCTGCCAGCAAGTCTGGCAAGCGTGCCAATGGCCCCATCCTCCGTCTTCTTCACGGCACGATTTTGCGTCGCGCCTCCGGAAGAGCGACCTTCCATTTCATCAGTCAAACCATCATGCGATCGCAACGCCAGCGCGTGACTCTGGCCATGTTCGGCGGCCTGAGTGTTGCCCTTGCTTTGGCGCAGATGATCGTTCTTCGCGTGCAACCGGGTCGTGTTTATCCGGCACTGCTCTCCGCCGGCATACGTTCGGCGATTCCTATCATGATCTTCTTCGCCGTGGTTGGCTTTCGCTCCGTACTCGCCGCTCCGGTTGATCGAAGAGGCTCCTGGCTGTTCGGCGTCATTATCGGCCGCCCGCGGTCCGAGCATCTCGCCGGCACAAGCATCTGGGTTACTCTATGGGCTTTGGTTGTCGGCATCGGGACAGCTCTGCTGCTGCACAGTGTCTCATCCGCTGGATTGAAGACTCCGCGCATCACCATAGGGCAGCTGGTGGTCGCCACGGGACTGTCGTTTCTCCTTTCCGACGTACTGCTGTTCTCAGTTCGTACGATTCCCTTCACTCATCTTCGTAAAGGTGCGGTAAACGACCTTCCGCTTGCCGTCTTTCGCTACTTCGTCGTGTTCCCAATTTTAGTTTCAATTGTTGTCCAAAGAGAGAGCTGGATCGAGGCAAGCGCGATGCACCTCCTGATAACTTTCCTGGTGTTTCTGGCAGCACATTTTCTATTACGAGGAGCTCATGCCCGCTTCCTCGCCCAGTCGACTCTCGATACGCCGCCTGACGAGACAGAAGATTTTCCGCAAAGACTAGGCCTTCGCGATTCGTAACGAATTCCAGCCTGCCCGTAATTCATAACCGTAACATCGCGCGGGTGGGCGCCTCGTAAGTGTTTTATTCAGGCAAGGACTTCTCCGCGCCGCTGATTTCGAGTTTGTCCTACACTAACTCTGTGATGAAAGTCTCTCGCATCGCTTCGGCTCTGTTCTTCCTCACATTTGCAACGCTGGCGGGTTTGCCGGCCTTCTCCCTGGGCGAAGCGCATCATGTTACCAGTACTCCCGAAGCCGGCGATTTTGCTTTGGCAGGAAAGCAATCGCTTGCCAGAGTCTACGTCGACTCAGCGGATTGGCCGGGCGTGTTACTCGCCGCGGGCAGCTTTTCCTCAGACGTCGCCCAGGTCACCGGCCGCACTCCTGAGATCGTTCCCAGCCTTGGCCGCGAGGATCGGGATGTTGTGCTGATCGGCACCATCGGACGCAGCGCGATCATCGATCGTCTCATCGCCCGGCACAAATTGGATGTGTCCGCCGTTCGCGGCCGCTGGGAGATGTCAGTGACTCAGATCATTACGAATCCCATGCCTGGGGTCCGCAAGGCGCTCGTTATCGCCGGCGCCGATAAACGCGGCACGATCTTTGGCATCTATGATTTGTCCGAGCAGATTGGCGTTTCACCGTGGGCGTGGTGGGCGGATGTTCCGATTCCTCATAAAAATGAGCTGTATGTGAGGGCCGGCACCTACATTCAGCCTGAGCCTCGCGTAAAGTATCGCGGCATCTTTCTGAATGACGAAGCACCTTCGCTCACCGGCTGGACGGAAGAGAAGTTTGGAGGCTACAACTCAAAGTTCTACACACACGTCTTTGAACTTCTTCTCCGCCTCAAGGCCAATTTCCTTTGGCCGGCGATGTGGAACTCTGCATTCAGCGCAGACGACCCGCTCAATCCGAAACTCGCAGATGAATATGGCATCGTGATGAGCACCTCGCATGAAGAACCGATGATGCGAGCCGAAAAGGAGTGGACCCGCGGAGCCCACGGCCCGTGGGATTACACCCGGAATGCAACCGCGATCGATGAATTCTGGCGCACCGGTATGGAGCGCAATAAAAGTTACGAAAATGTGGTGACACTTGGAATGCGCGGGGATGGCGACACTCCGATGTCGGCGACGACAAACATTGAACTGCTGGAGAAGATCGTCGCCGACCAACGGCAGATCCTTCATGATGTAGTGAACTCCGATCTGAGCAAGGTTCCCCAGGTCTGGGCTCTATATAAAGAAGTCCAGACCTATTATGAAAAAGGGATGCGTGTTCCAGAGGACGTCACCCTGCTTTGGTCTGATGACAACTGGGGCAATCTTCGCCGCCTGCCTACGGCTGAGGAGCGCAAGCGACCGGGTGGCGCAGGGATCTATTATCACTTCGACTATGTGGGAGGACCACGCTCCTACAAATGGCTCAATACTTATTCGATTACCAAAGTATGGGAGCAGATGCATCTTGCCCTCGAGTACGGAGCCGACCGCATCTGGGTGGTCAATGTAGGCGACCTTAAGCCGATGGAGTTTCCGATCGAGTTCTTCCTTGACCTCGGCCGCACTCCCGAGCGATGGGGTAAAGACAATCTTCAGGAGTTTACCGAGCTCTGGGCTGCGCGCGAATTTGGCCCGGACCACGCTGATGAAATTGCGCGGATCATCTCCGAGTACACCAGGTACAACGCTCGACGCAAGCCGGAACTAATTGAACCGGGAACTTTCTCCGATCAGATCGAAGCTGACGGCTTGGTAGACGATTATCGTGATACGGTTGCTCGCGCCAAAGCAATCTCCGCCGAGTTGCCTCCGGCCTATCGGGACGCCTTCTTTGAGCTTGTTCTTTATCCTGCCGAAGCGTCTGAGAATGTTCTTGAGATGAACGTTCTCGCTGGAAAGAATCGTCTTTATGCTACACAGGGCCGCTCCTCCACGAATGATCTGGCCGATCAGGTACGTAGCCTCTTTGCAAAAGATGCGGAATTCACGAGGCAATACAACACGATGAATGGCGGCAAATGGAACCATATGATGGACCAGACCCATATTGGCTATTTTTTCTGGAATGAACCGCCGGTCAATATCATGCCTGCCGTCTCTTTCATTGACCCTAAGCCAGAGGCGAGCATGGGAATTTCCATCGACGAACGTTCGAGCTTTGGCAATATCCTTTCGATGGCGCCGTTCGATGTCTTCGTCCAGCAGACGCATTTTGTCGACATTTTCAATTCGGGATCAACTCCCTTTCATTACACCGCTGAAGCCGATAAGCCGTGGATCGTGATGAGTTCCAGTGAGGGAACGATCGACAAAGAGACACGTTTATCCGTATCCCTCGATTGGAACAAGGTTCCGCATGGCAGGCAGAGCGGCAGCATCGTCATTAAGCAGCAAAGCGGCCCGAGCCGCACTATTCGTATCGACGCCTTTTATCCCGATACGCCAACTCGAGATTCATTGGATGGATTCGTCGAATCAAATGGAATTGTTTCCATTGAGGCCGAGCACTTTACAGGCAGTAAGAGTCTTGGCGCAGCCGCTTGGCAGAAGTTGCCGAACTTCGGCGAAACACTCTCTGCCATGAGCATCTTTCCAGTTACCGCGGGGAGCGCTACAACTCCTTCAACTTGCCTGGACTACAAAATATATTTCTTTGATGCGGGTGAGAAAAACATTGAATCGATCCTGGCGCCTACGCTTGACTTTGTACCCGGCCGCGGTCTGCGATACAGCGTGGCCTTCGATCAGCAGCCGCCGAAGATTGTCGACGCGTGGGCCAGCAACACACAAAAAGACTGGGAGACCGCCGTCAGCGATGGTGTCCATAAGGTGAATACACCGGTCACTATTAATCAAGCCGGATATCATACCCTGCATTTCTGCATGGTCGATCCTGGAGTCGTTCTGGAAAAAATTGTGATAAGCAAGATCGGCGCCGGCGAAGGAAAAAGCCGTTTCCAGGCTGCGCCGGTTTTTTATCTCGGACCGAGAGAAAGCTTTCACCGGGTTAATAGACCTTAGAAAGGTCGCGCTCTGACGGGGAGAACTGATCGCTCGAGAGGTCAGACCGTCTATCGTGTGCGTCTCAGATCCTTCCGCCCGCAAAATAGGCGAGCAGTTTGAGATCGCTTCAGCGACGGCATATCTGTAAGACCACCACCATCAGCGCGCACGGCATCCAAACCACACATAAGCGATCCGCCTATGTATCAAGCCAGACGCATCTTCAATTATCTATTCGATTCGACGAACGGTTGTCCCAATCACCTGGTCGCACGATGGTTGTTTCTGCGTGCGCTCGGGTTGATCTATTTTTCGGCTTTTTTCGCGCTTCTGTTTCAGGTACGCGGGTTGATCGGGACGCAAGGGATTCTTCCCGTTGCTGATTATTTGCAGAGCATTGCGGGGATCGGGCCGATGCGCTTCTGGTATGCCCCAACGCTTCTCTGGTTGAATAGCGGCGACCACATGCTTGTGGCTCTCTGCTGGACTGGATTGATCGGTTCCCTGCTCCTGTTCACCAATGTGTGGCCGCGGGCAATGCTCCTAGTGTGTTTCGTATGCTTTCTCTCGTTCGTAGGCGGAGCACAGGATTTCTCGGGTTATCAATCCGACGGAATGCTCCTCGAAGCTGGGTTCCTCTCGCTTTTCCTCGCGCCCAACGGCATCCTTCCGGGTTGGGGAAAGAAGCAACCTCCTGTGCGAGCTGTGATGTTTCTGCTGCTATGGGAGTGGTTTCGAATTTACTTCGAATCCGGGTTGGTCAAAATAGAGAGCGGCGATCCCACATGGCGGAATTTGACGGCGATGTACGAGTACTACCAGAATGGCCCACTGCCCACGTGGATTGGGTGGTACCTGCAGCATCTGCCCCACTGGTTTCACATCGCCACAGCGGGAACGACGCTGGCGATGGAACTGGTGCTTGTCTGGATGGCCTTTCTTCCGCGCCGCTGGCGAATCGTGTGTTTTTTCATTGTGACGGTGTGGCAGATCGGCGTCATCTTAACCGCCAACTATACCTTTCTGAACTATCTTGTTCTTGTGCTCGCCGTTCTGCTGTTGGATGACGATTTTTTGCGACGATTTGTCCCATCGCGGTGGCGAAAGAATCTCGGTTGCAGTGTTCTTCAGCAAGAAGATAGACAATCGGAAGTGTCTACTATCGCGGGCGTGCACGCTGCAGTCGCGGCCAAGCTGGGTTCGCTGGCCTCTCTTCGTTCGGTCATCTTCGCTGCCGTACTCACCTGGATCTTCTATGCGACAACTGTTCCTCTGGTACAGATGTTCTGGCAGGAGGCTCCTCTGCCGACGGCGCCGCTAACCTTACTTGAGCCATTCCGTATTGCGAACGTGTACGGTTTATTTGCCGTTATGACGCCGCACCGCTATGAGATCGAATTCCAAGGATCCAACGACGACGAGCATTGGGTTGCCTATTCCTTCCGATATAAGCCGCAGCGAACGAACGAGAAGCCCCGTATTTACGCGCCGTATCAGCCACGCTTCGACTGGAATCTCTGGTTTGCTTCGCTCGGCTCCTGGCAACAAAATCCGATTGTCCCCAGGACCGAAGAATGCCTTCTCCGAAACGATCAACCAGTGCTTGGCCTCTTCGCCGATAATCCCTTCCGCAATGCGCCACCAAAATTTGTACGCGCGGTGCTCTGGCAGTATTGGTTCAGCACCATGGCCGAGAAACATGCGCAGGGCATTTGGTGGCGGCGCCAGTTCCTGGGAACCTATACCCCGACTCTGACCAAATTGCCTGATGGCCGTTTTGCAATTGTCGATACAACCGATTCCGGAAATGGAGGTATTCCACGGGAGCCGGGTTTATCCAACGACGGCAGGTGACGAACGTCGCCGATCGCGGACATTTTCTTCGAGAGCAGACCTATCTAACCGTGAAGACGGGGAAAGGTATGTTTTCGGTCAGACTCTGGGACGGAACTGCTACTGCCGAACCTATAAATTCGAGCGTCCCGATGGTCAAAGAGGCAAAGCAAACCGTAGACCGCTCTTATAGAGGTACCCCGGGTGATACGTAGTTTTGAGCAAATCTCGTTGCGAAAGTTTAGTTGTTCCGCTTAGTCTGGAATTTAGGAGGGAAACCCCAATTGAGCCATGAGGATGAACTCAGCACAAATACCGACGAGTTAACCAATGCTGTTCAGTCGGTGGTGGAGACGTTCCAGCCATATCGCGCAGACCATAGGCCGGACTGCAGCGATTTTGAGCGCTGGCTTATCTGGAACGATCAAACCTCCGAACGGCTTGGCATTATTGCTTTGGATGGACCGCACGAGCACTCTTTGTCTTTATGCGAAAAGAAGGTGCTGTTGCGTACACGGGCGATGGATCTCCTGCGCAACGCCGCCTAAGTTCTCGTTCAACTTGAGGATTATTCCGAACGAGCCGGTCTTACTGGGCCCGTGTGTGAGGCGGTCTGATGGGCGGCGGACCAGACTTCTCCGTCGGGGAAAGCATAGCGCCTTAGAGATTCGGGATACATTTCAATGCTATAGCCGGGCTTGTGCGGCAGCATATATCGGCCGTCGCGGATAGTGACAGGATCGAGAAAGTGTTCGTGCAAATGATCGACATATTCGATAACGCGATCCTGCATCGTGGTCGAGACGCGCAGGTAATCGAATATGGAGAGGTGCTGCACATATTCGCAAAGACCCACACCCCCGGCATGGGGGCAGACAGGAACCTTAAACCTGGCGGCAAGAAGAAGGATTGCGAGATTTTCGTTAACACCGGCGACGCGACAACTGTCGATCTGGCAGACGTCGATGGCGCCAGCCTGCATAAACTGCTTGAACATGATGCGATTGTGACAGTGTTCGCCGGTTGCGATTCGGATGGGAGCGACTTCACGGCGAATGCGAGCATGGCCAAGAATGTCGTCAGGACTTGTAGGCTCTTCCATCCACCACGGGTCGAGTGAACTGAGAGCGCGTGTGCGTTCAATGGCCTCGACTACGCCCCATTTCTGATTGGCATCGAGCATAAGCCTATTGTGCGGCCCGATCTCTTCGCGCACGATACGTCCCCGGCGAAGATCGTCCGCCGGAATACCGCCTACTTTGAGCTTGAAGTGTGTCCAGCCGTCTGCGAGGCCATCGCGGCACAGTTGTCTTATCTTTTCGTCGTCGAAGCCAAACCAGCCGGCCGACGTAGTGTATGCAGGATATCCCTGCGTTTCCAGGAAGAGTATCCGCTCTTTCATAGTTGACTGGCTCACAGTCAATATGGCGGTAGCTTCCTTTTTCGTAATGGCGTCATCGATGTAGCGAAAATCGACCATCGAAACAAGCTCAGCGGGCGAAAGATCGGCGAGCAGGCGCCAGAGCGGCTTTCCTTCCGCCTTGGCGTATAGATCCCATACGGCATTGATCAGAGCGCCGCTGGCCAGATGGATGACACCTTTCTCGGGACCCAGCCAACGAAACTGGGACTCGTCAGTGATCTGGCGTGTGAAGGAAACAAAATCTTCAGTGATCGAGCTGAGTGTGCGGCCGGTGACGAATCGCGCCAGATATTGAATGGCCATTACGCAGAGCTCCGTGCCGCGCCCGAGAGTGAAGGTAAGGCCATGGCCTTCCAGATCACTTTCAGTTGAGAGAACGCAGTAGGCGGCCGAGTAATCGGGATCCTGATTGACGGCGTCGGAGCCGATGCTTTCACGCGAGGTTGGAAAGCGAAGATCGATAACGCGAACGGACGTAATCCGAACCTCAGTCACAGTCAGGCTCCTTGGCTGAAAAATACATTCGTCCCGATACTATGCGGTGAGTGAAACTATCATTTTTTACTTATGCATCTGTTCATCAATGAAACGGAACATTCTTGAATTCCAAACGCCGGATTTCGCGATCACTGAGCACAGCGGGCTTTAATATTTCTTGCTACCTTGAAGAGAGAATGCTCGCCTCCTCGCTGTTATGCTTTTTACCATATTCGGATAGGGCCGGGACCTGGACACCTTTGGTAATCGTCAAGTTGATCGCTCAAATTCCGGCCCAGCATGCCTCAAATATGCTATGTTCAGAAGTCACCCAGCAAACCATTTGTCACTGATCGTATTGGAGATTGTAATGCTCGATATAAGCGGCGCCTTGAAGTTGCTAAAAGCAGGTCAAAGTATCGAACGTCCCGGTTCAAATATGAAGGGCACTTCCTATTTCCTGAAGAAGGAGAATGGGAAAGACTGTCTCTTCGTTCGACAGACCAGGCTCAATTCCTCTGAGGTAATCGAGGAACCTACGGCATTCGATTGGGATGACTTGACTGAGAACAATTGGCAAGCGGTCCAAACTGCATCCAATCAATAGAGATTTTTTGAGAGAGTACGGTAAGCGCTTTTTGCGGGGGCTACAGGATTTTGCCAGCTTTCGATCGCACAACGCAGCCGTCCTCTGCTACTGAGATTGGCTATTTATCTCTTTGCGCCGCTTTCATATAAACGGAATACCGCTCGTCCACTATCTTGTAGAGCGGGACCAGCGTATACGATTTTCCCGTCCCGTTTGTCTTGAAGGACAATGGGAATCTGCGATCACCCTCGATCTTCTCCAGCCAGACATCTTCCCCGTCGACTTCTGGTACTGCCATGGCGGTTTCGTCCCCACGTGGCCATGATCCTCCATAGATCATAGAGGTCGTCAGCCCTTCATAGCCCATCCGCGCGGCCAGCACCAGCGGACCGTACATGGCGGCCTGTACCTGCTTATCGTCTGGCGCGGGCACAATATGGAGGGACATCGGCAAAGTGATCTCCACCACATCGCCATTGGTCCAGGCCCGGTCCAGATCGAGATAGGAAGATGGAGTTGCCTCAACGTGTTGAAGCCGTCCATTAATTTTTACCGTGACGCCGCTAGCGACCCAATAGGGGACACGGACTTTCAAAGTTGTCTTGCGCTTGGGGATGCCCTCAATGAAGAGCGTCGTGGTTTGTTCATCAGGAAAATTCGTTCTCTGCCTCACACGCAGCCCTCGCTCTTTCCAGTTCAGGTCCGAGGAGATGAAGAGATTGACGTACAAAGCATCGTTGCTGTGAAAGTAGATCGAGTCGGTCAGCTTCGCATACTCTTCCGATCCAGTGCCGGTACAGCACCAGAAGGCGTCGAAGGGAGTTCCGAATGTTTTATAGAGACCTGGCTTCAATGAGACGTAATACATCAACATACCAAAGCGATCCTGCGTACCCAGCCGAACGTTGTACAACAACCGCTCGTAGTAGTCGAAGAACTTCGCGTGAGGATTCTGCTCGAAGAGATGACGCGTCAGCTTCATCATGTTGTAGCTGCAGCAGCACTCTTCCGCAGTTCCACCCAATTCGGAAGCGATGGCATTCGGAGCATGCCAGATCTCGCCGTTGCTCGTACCACCAGTGGCATAAATGTGGTCGGAGACGATCTCGTTCCAGAAGTATTCGATGATGTTGCGGTAACGCTCGTCTCCCGTCAGCTCATAGCCACGAGCCGCACCAATCACTTTGGGAATGTTCGTGTTGGCATGAACTTTATTCAACCTGTCTTCATGAGCAGACAGCGTGTCGAAGAACTCTTTGTGTTCGAACCGATAGGCTAGGTCCTTGTATTTAGAGTTGCCGGTGATTCCATACAGGTTGAAAGCAGCTTCATTCATGCCACCGTGCTCGATCGAGCCCAGCACGTTCTGCCATCGATCTGGAGTGAACGACTTGCTGTAAGCATCTGCCCAGTCTGCCATGCGAGTCGCTGTCGCCAGCGCCTGCTGGTTGCCGCCCAGCTGATACATATCGATATGGCCAGCCAGAATCTTGTGATAGGTGTAAAATGGCGCCCATACCCTGGGGCGTTGTTGAGCTACGGCAGATGTTGGCGATCCAGGAGCAGGCGGCGGAGTATCGTAAAGGCGAAGATTGTCATAAGCCTTCGTATCGTAGGCGCCGAGATAACCGTCCTTCTGTTGACACGCAGCAAGTATCTTCACCAGATCGTTAGCTTTGGCCAAGATGTCCGGATCGCCCGTGCTGCCATACAGCAACGCGCAGGCACTCAGATAGTGTCCTACATAATGGCCACGCAGAAGGCCGCCTGGAGCTTCCCATCCGCCTAAAGGGGTTGCATCGGTTGGAATACCCGCGGTCACGCGAAAGTTATAGGCCAGGCGATCATTGGGCAACGAATACAGGTAACCGCGGTTGGTTTCCATCGCATCCAGAAAGAGGCCCGGGGCCAGCCGAACTTCTCCCATCGCAAACGCCTCCGCCTTTCGTGGCGCCTGGTTGGCTACAGGGTGGAGAGCAGCCGCCGGCTCGTGCTCGTCACCGCGAATCAAACCCTGGGATGGTTGGGAAAGAAGGGCGTTTCCACCGGCGGCGGCAATACCAGACAAAAAGGCTCTGCGCGTAACGCTGTCGCGATTCATTCTCTTCTCCTCAGGTCTCGCCCAATTCAGCATAAGCTGCGAGGGGTCGCCACTTGACGATCAAACTATAAATTACGATCTCGAACTCGCGAGCGGCGCCTGTCAAATAATGTATCCAAAATAGTAGACAATATGAATTACGATTAATCCATGGCGCTGCAGCGATCGATTGAGGTAATTGATTCCCATACCGAAGGCGAACCGACGCGAGTTGTCGTTGCCGGTGGTCCGGATCTCGGAACAGGAGATATGGCGGAGCGGTTGAGCCTTCTGCGGAGTAAGTTCGACGATCTCCGGCGCGGCGTAGTTTGTGAACCTCGGGGCTCCGAGGTTATTGTCGGAGCGCTTCTCTGCAAACCCGTTGATCCAAAGTCCGCGGCAGCTGTGATCTTTTTCAACGATGTTGGATATCTGGGGATGTGCGGACACGGAACCATCGGCCTGGTGACGACTCTCGCGCACATGGGACGGATCGGTGCGGGACTGCACCGGATCGAGACGCCCGTAGGAAATGTTTCGGCCCATCTCCACGAGGATGGGCGGGTTTCCGTCTCCAATGTTCCAAGCTATCGCTTTCGGGCATCGGTATCGATGGAGGTATCGGGCTATGGCCGGTTCACAGGGGATATTGCGTGGGGAGGAAATTGGTTCTTCCTCGTCGGAGATCACTCGTTCGACCTGTCGCTCACCAACCGAGCTGAACTTGTCGCCGTCTCGAGCGCAATTCGCTCCGCTCTTATCGGCTCCGGCATTACGGGCGAGAATGGCGCCCCGATCGATCACATCGAACTCTTTGCGTCCGGCCGTTCGCCCCATAGCTCCTCGCGAAATTTTGTTCTGTGTCCGGGAGCGTCTTTCGATCGCTCGCCCTGCGGCACCGGGACAAGCGCCAAGATGGCCTGCCTGTACGCAGACGGGAAGCTCGCTCCAGGAGATATTTGGATTCAGGAAGGAATTCTCGGCACATGCTTTGAAGGCAGGATTGCAGAAGCTCCGAATGGACGCATCCATCCCGAGATTACAGGACGCGCCTGGATTACCGGTGAGTCCAAACTTCTCTTCCAGAACAACGATCCTTTTGCTTCAGGAATTGCGTTCTGATGAAGAGCTACGACGTGCTGATCGTTGGTGCTGGGATCGTAGGCTGCGCCTGCGCACGAGAATGTGCGCTGGCAGGTTTACGAGTCGGCCTGGTAGAGAGCAATCTTCCGGGCGGAGGCGCAACCGCCGCAGGCATGGGGCACATCGTCGTCATGGACGATTCGCCCGCTCAATTTGGGCTGACGCACTACTCTCGAGGGTTGTGGCAGCAGCTGATTCCAAAACTTCCGAACGCGGCTGAATACGAGACACGCGGTACCCTGTGGGTAGCTGCGGACGAAGAAGAGATGGCCGAAGTACACGCGAAGCAGTTGACTTATCGCGCCGCCGGCGTTCGCGCCAATGTCCTGGACGCAACAGAAATGGCAGCGGAAGAGCCCAGGCTCAGACAAGGACTTGCTGGCGGACTCCTTGTACCCGACGACGGCGTTGTCTATCCTCCGGCCGCAGCTGATTGGTTACTTCGGGACGCACTGGCTATTGGCGCAACGCTGACCCTGGGCTCGCCCGCTGTCTCGGCGTGGAATGGGGAGCTTCGATTGGCTGACGGAACGACGCTGCACAGCGATCGCATTGTGCTCGCCACTGGAGCGGATATTAACCTGCTCTCCACACTTCCAATAAAAAAACGCAAAGGCCACCTGCTCATCACCGATCGCTATCCGGGGTTCGTCCAACATCAAATTGTAGAGCTGGGATATTTGAAGAGCGCTCACAAGCTTGAGGCTGACTCTATTGCCTTCAATATTCAGCCGCGCCGTACGGGACAACTGCTGATCGGGTCTTCCCGCCAATTTGGTAATGAGAATTACCAATCGGACCTCGGCATTCTCAGGCAGATGCTGCAACGTGCACAGAGCTTTATGCCGGAGTTGGCGCAGCTCTCAGGGCTGCGCGTCTGGACTGGTTTCCGTGCCGCGACGCCGGACAAATTGCCGCTGATCGGCCCAGCCGAAGGTTTGAGCGACGATCGAAAACTTTGGCTTGCTGTCGGTTTTGAGGGCCTTGGCATCACCAATGCTCCCGCTGCCGCGCGTCTGCTGACGGACCAGATTCTCGGCCGCATCTCCGAGATCGATATCGCTCCGTATCTACCTCGGCGAATGTCATCCCAGGCGGCCGCGCATGCCTGAGAGCGTAACAATATCGGTCAATGGAAGATCCGTGCGGATGGAGACTGAATCGACGGTCGCCGCCGCGCTCCTTCAAGCAAGCGTGCCTTGTCGCCGGTCGGTTACAGGCGAGCCGCGAACGGCGCTTTGCGGCATGGGCATCTGCTTTGAGTGCTGTGCCACAGTGAATGGCATACCGCACCGCCGGACCTGTCAACTGACGTGCTGTGAAGGCATGGTGGTGGAATCGCAATCATGAGACATGCGGATGTCATCGTCGTCGGCGCAGGACCTGCCGGTATTGCGGCTGCAACTGCCGCTGCCCGCCACGGACGGAATGTGCTTCTACTCGATGACAATCCGGCGGCGGGAGGTCAGATCTGGCGCGAAGGTATTGAATTTCACAATCGGCGCGCGAAAAAACGAGAAGGCAAAAAAGATAAAGCGCTGCGCGGCCTTATCTCCTCCGGAACGACTTTTCTCCCCGGCTGCCGCGTCTTTGACGCACCTTGCCCTGGAACTCTCCATGCGATTCGCGAAAGCGCCGATGAGACAGAGGTCATCGCTCTTCATTACGATCGCCTCATTCTGGCAACGGGCGCGCGCGAACGATTCCTGCCCTTCCCCGGCTGGACACTCCCCGGAGTTTTTGGAGCGGGCGGTCTCCAGGCGCTCGTCAAAGGTGGATTTCCCGTTCAAGGCAAACGGATCGCAGTTGCGGGTTCCGGTCCGCTTCTATTGGCCGTTGCAGCTCATCTTCGCGAGTATGGCGCGCGAGTAATTTGTGTCGCGGAACAGGCACCGGTGTCGCAGCTTGCTCTGTTCGTGGCTTCGCTCTGGTCTGATCCGGGGAAAATGTTTCAGGGTATCGGTTATCGCGCAGCTCTTGCCAAAACTCCCTACCGCACAGGTTGCTGGCCGGTTTTCGCTACCCCAAACGAAACAACAGGGTTTCTCGAAAGCGTTGATTTCACAGACGGAGCGAAAACCTGGAACGAGGCATGCGATCTGCTTGCTTGTGGTTTTCATCTTGTGCCCAATACTGAACTCGCATCTCTGTTGGGCTGTGCTCTTCGCAGTGACTTCGTCGAGGTTAACGAGCAGCAGCAGACCTCCCTACCTGAAGTTTACTGCGCTGGAGAGCCCACCGGCATCGGCGGGCTCGAGGCGGCCCTGGTGCAGGGCGAGATAGCGGGTCTGGCCTGCGCCGGTCAACGAATTGATTTTCTGCACAACCGCAATATCCGGGAGCAAAAATTTTCTGCTCGCCTCGAAGCCGCGTTTCGCCTGCGTCCGGAGCTTCGCCTGCTGGCTTCATCGGAAACTATCGTCTGCCGCTGCGAGGACGTGACCTATGGAGATCTGGCTACTCGCAGCGGATGGACCGATGCCAAGCTGCAAACGCGCTGTGGAATGGGTCCATGTCAAGGACGTATCTGCGGGCCTGCGACCCAGATACTCTTCGGATGGACACCGAAGTCGATCCGCCCGCCTTTGTCCCCGGTTCCGGTTAGCGCACTTTGTTTTCACGATTCCCAACAAATCATATCTCAGGAGAATGCATGATCTGGTCCGGCGTAATGCCCGCAATGACGACACCGTTTGATAACAAGCTCGCGGTCGACCACCGCTTTCTCGCGCAGCACGCCGCATGGCTGCTGGGGAACGGATGTATTGGCCTGGTCATGCTCGGCTCGCTTGGCGAGGGAGCGACGCTCGAAAACCATGAGAAGATCGACATCCTGAAGACTGCCGTCCGTGTCGCCGGAGACAAAGCTCCTGTCGTTGCGGCGATCTCTTCCCTCTCGACTGCGAATGCCGTTCGTCTTGCCAAAGAGGCTGAACAGGCGGGCTGCCAGGCGTTGATGGTTCTGCCGCCTTATGTCTACACCTCCGACTGGCGCGAGATGAAGAACCATGTCGCGAACATTATTCGCGCGACCGGACTCTCCTGCATGCTCTACAACAATCCCGTCGCCTACAAGACAGACTTCCTGCCCACCGAGATTGCTGAACTCGCTGCGGAACACGCGAACCTCCACGCCGTAAAAGAATCGAGTGCCGATGTTCGCCGCCTCTCTGCCATCCGCGAATTACTAGGCGATCGCCTGGATATCTTCGTCGGCGTCGATGACCTGCTTGTCGAAGGGGTCAACGCCGGAGCCAAAGGGTGGGTCGCCGGCCTCGTGAACGCCTATCCAGCAGAGTCGGTCGAACTTTTCAACCTAGCTCAGGCCGGCAAACGCGAGGAGGCGTTCAAGCTTTATCGCTGGTTTCTTCCTTTGCTCCGAATGGATACTGTGCCTAAATTTGTCCAACTCATCAAATGGGTCCAGGAACAAGCCGGCGCCGGCTCGGCACGCGTTCGCGCACCACGAATGGAGCTGGTTGGCGAAGAGCTTGAAATCGCCCAGACCACGCTACAGGCCGCACTCGCCAATCGGCCCCGGATCAAGGAATTGCCGCTTTCCAGTTTTAGCGGAATCTAGGCGCGGCATTGTTGTCTGCTCAGAAGGCTTATGATTAGGCGGTTCGAAGGATCCGGAAATCGCAACCATGAGAGATAATTCGCGTGTAGGCGCCGTTATCCTTGCTGCGGGATCTTCCCGCCGGATGGGAGAATTGAAGCAACTTCTGCCTCTCTGCGGCAGCACTGTGCTCGAACAGACGCTTGGAAATCTTCGCGCTGCTGCGGTCAATGAGACGGTCCTCGTCCTTGGCTCCTCGGCCGAAATTATCCGCCAACGGATTGCCGATTCACTCATCCACGGCCCCAGAGTACTGGTAAATCCCGATTACGATCAGGGAATGGCGACATCGTTGCAGATCGGCTTGTCTGCCCTGGATGAGAATACCGTCGCCGCTCTCACCGTCCTGGCAGACCAGCCGTTTATTCGAGCCGAGACTTTCGATCAAATCATCGATCAGTATCGACGTTCCAATGCCGAAATCGTGATTCCGACCTACAGAGGTTTTCGCGGCAATCCAGTGCTCCTTGATCGATCTCTCTTCGGGGAAGTCATGGCGCTCCAGGGCGACGAGGGATGCAGAGCGATCTTTCAAAACCATCTCAGCGGGATTATCAAAGTGGAGGTGGCCGACCTAGGCGTTCTCCTCGACATCGATAATAAGGACGAATATGAACGGATGCGGAGTTTTGGCCAAACGGGACAGGAGGAAACTTTGTTCATCGAAGCCACCCGGAAAGCACGCGATATCCCTGAATCAGACGTTCCCTCCTGAGCCGTTCCGACAGCTGGATCAGACCCGAAGCCGCGGATATTTAATTTGTCGTCAGCGCATTTGCAGCTGATTGGCCGGCAGAACCATTTCGAAGCAGGTTGCGGTTGTGGAGGCTAGAAATACGCTGCGAAATCGCAACCTACCATCGTGCTTATGCACAATGCCCCTGCTGATCCACAATCCCAATCCCGTACCCTTAGTTGGCTTCGTCGAGAAAAATGGCTCAAAAAGCCGCTTTGCATCTTCCGCACGAATTCCTGTTCCGTTGTCCGTAATACATACTCGAACGCCGCCGTAGTTTTCGTCGTTCGCGGCAACGCGACTCACCCGTACGCGTAACCTTCCACCGTCTGGCATCGCCTGAATTGCATTACTGATCAGGTTCATAAAAACCTGTTTCAACTCCGCCGGAAATCCTTGTAATTCGCCCTTTGTGGCATAACGCGTTTCGAGCGAGATCCGATTCATTTGCAGCGAACGTTGTTGAAGGGCCAGGACATCGTCCAAAAGCTCTGAAATTGAGATAGGAATCGGCCGTTGGTGTTCGCGGTAGAAGCTCAAACTCTGCTTGGTGATATGGGAGATGCGCGCGAGCTCCTGTTCGGCAAGCAGCGCGTAGGAACGTGCCTCTGCATCAAGCGATGGATGCCCTTGCAACAAATAAAAAGTATTCGTAATCGCTTCGAGGGGATTGTTGATCTCGTGAGCGACGATCCCAGCAAGCTTGCCCATTGCCGCAAGCCGGTCATTTCTTCTGAGAGCTTCTTCCGTAACGAGCTGCGAAGTGATGTCCCGGCTGATTTCCAGGAGGAACTCGCTGTTCTGGTTCAGAGCCTGCCGGCAAGCCACCACTACCTCTCTTCCATCTTTCGTCCGGTGAGTGAGATTGCCCTCCCATCGCCCGCTGCTCGCAAGCGCGGCGCCGATCTCTTCCTGGGGCACCGGAAACCTGGTCGCCAGCAGTTCATGAGCGACTCTTCCGCGCGCCTCTTCAGGAGGCCAACCGTATAGGCTCTCGGCGCCTGCATTCCAGAATTGAATTGTTCCATTCGCATCGCGGACCATAATGGCTTCGGAAGCAAGCTCCAGCAACTCAGCTCTCTGACGAAGAGTCTCTTCCATTTGCTTGTGTTCTGTTACATCGAAAAATGCAGCCACCGCGCCCCGAACTGCTCCAAGCTCATCGAAAAGCGGCGACGCGCTTGCGAGCAGCGATAGACGAGGCCCAGCGTGGGTATGGATTTCGAGTTCGATTGTGCCAGTGGAGGCGCAGGTCTCCACAGCTTTCTGCAATGGCAGTTTCTGCTCTCGAACCAGCATGTCTTCGCGGCGAATTTGATATTGAACGCCCTTATCGTTCGATAGATTTTCCCCGAGGTTCGTGCCCAGCATTTGACTCAACGCCGCATTCCCAGTGACTAAATTGCAATCGCGATCATGAGCGACAGCGACTCCGACCGGAAGAACTCGCATAATGGATTCGAGCTCTGCAACTCTCTCCTGCAGTTGATTGTTCAAAACGCGCAGGGCTTCGCTACGCTCGGCGACTCGCGCTTCCAACTCATGGTTAAGCTCTACGAGCTGGCGCGTTTTGCGATGAAGTTCGGTGAAGATACTTACCTTAGCGCGAAGAACATCGGGAATCACCGGGACTGAGATATAGTCCACCGCACCGCTCTGATAGCCGCGGAGGCGATCGAGATCGGTCAGGTGAACGGCGGAGACGAAGATGATCGGCGTCTCCTGAAAACGGGGATGCTGGCGCATGATGTCGGCCAGCTCAAAACCGTCGATCTCCGGCATGCTCACGTCCATCAATACGACTGCGATATCCGATTTGAGCAGATGATCGAGCGCCTCCCGCCCGGAAGTCACCTTGATCAGGCGTTCTCCGAGGTCCTTGAGAATTACTTCGTAACTCAGCAGCTTCGATGGCTGATCGTCAACCATTAGAATGCTTACGGGCACTCTGGTGTCTTCGCCCAGGATCGGAGATTTGGCCCCGGTCGTGAATCGCGCCGGCGGACCGTTCGAAACATTAGCGTGAGGTACTGGCCGGATCATATTATCTGTGGAGCCACGTTCTAAGACCTGAAAGCAGTTGGTCGGTATTGACAGGTTTGGCCATGTACTCCGAGGCGCCTGCCTCGAGACATTTCTCACGATCGCCTTTCATGGCCTTTGCAGTAAGTGCGATGATAGGCAGACGGCGAAACTCAAAGTTTTGCCGTATCACCTGCATCGTCTCATAGCCGTCCATCTCAGGCATCATAATATCCATCAGAACGATCGCGATATCAGGCGTCAGCTCGAGCGTTTCAATAGCCTCGCGTCCTGTGCCTGCCGTGAGGACCGTCATCCCCCTCCGCTCCAAAACGCTGCTCAAAGCGAAGATGTTGCGAACGTCATCATCAACCACAAGCACTTTCCGGCCGATCAATGCTTCATCGGAACGATGCAGCCGGTCCAACAATCTCTGCTTTTCCGGAGGAAGATTGGCCACGACACGATGGAGAAAAAGAGCGGTTTCGTCTAGCAGTCGTTCTGGTGATTCCACATCCTTGACCACAACGCTGCGCGCCAGTGTACGTAACCGGATATCTTCTTCCGGAGTAAGATCTTTACCCGTAAAAACCACTACAGGCAGTTCGCTGAGCGAGGGGGAATGGTGTATCCGCTCCAGGACCTCGAAACCAGACATATCGGGCAGACGCAGATCAAGCACGACACAGTCGAATCTCTGAGTTTCCAGAATGGATAAAGCCGCTTCACCTTTGTCTACGACTGTTATATCGATATCGTCATAGCCGAGCAACTCCCGGATGCTGAGTTGCTCCGCAGGATTATCCTCTACGATTAACAGTCTCTTCGTCCGTGGACTTGCGTATTCTTTGATTCGGAGAAGTGCGCCATCCAGCCCCTCCGGCGTAGTCGGCTTGGTTACAAATGAAAATGCGCCACGCGAAAGGCCATGATGCCAATCCTCATCCATGGTCAGCAATTGTACGGGGATATGTCTTGTATTAGGGTCCTGTTTCAAATGATTAAGGACTGCCCATCCAAGCATATCCGGCAGAAAGACATCGAGCGAAACGGCCGTTGGTTGAAACTCCCGAGCGAAAGCAAGAGCCTCGGTCCCACGCATTGCCACCAGAACTTTGAAACCCTTCTCTCGGGCAAGATCGCGCAGAATTCTTGCATAGTGCGGATCATCCTCGACGATAAGCAGGACATTGTCCCCTGGCTGCAGGTCGTCACGATCATCTTCTATTCGCTCTGCGATCTGCTCCGTGACAATTGGCGGCAGTTGGAGACTTGGCTTCGTATAAGCCGAAGTTCTCTCCGGATTGGTAATCACACTTGCAGAAGATCCCATGTAGGTCTGTGGCACATACAACGTGAAGGTACTACCTTGGCCTGGAGTACTGCGCAGCTGAATTTCACCCCCTAGAAGGTTCGCCAGTTCTCGGCTGATGGCTAGACCGAGCCCCGTCCCACCATATTTGCGGCTGGTTCCAGCGTCAGCCTGCTGAAAAGCCTCAAAGATGATTCGTTGTTTTTCAACGGGAATGCCGATGCCCGTGTCGCTAACTTCGAACGCCACAACAGAGCCCGCTCCATTGAGAATGGGGTGGCCGTCGCTCCAGCCTGAGTTCACCGACGAAACAGTGAGTCGAACACTGCCTTTTTCCGTAAACTTGAATGCGTTCGAAAGCAAATTCTTTAAGACCTGTTGCAGACGTTTCGAATCTGTTACCAGACTGCGTGGCAACTTCGGATCTGAATCGATCTCGAACGACACCTTTCGGTTCTCTGCTTCGTGACGGAACGGCCGGCCGAGCATTTCAAGCAAGTTGGTGAAAAAGACATCCTCCGCCTCAACCGATACCGTACCCGACTCGATCTTGGAAAGGTCCAGAATATCGCTGATGAGATTCAGCAAATCCGTACCCGCGCCGTGAATCGTCCTTGCAAATTCAACCTGCTTCAACGACAGATTTCCATCCGGGTTGTCGGTGAGTTGTTGCCCTAGAACCAGAATGCTGTTAAGAGGCGTGCGTAACTCGTGCGACATATTTGCGAGGAACTCAGATTTGTACTTCGAAGTCAGCGCCAGCTCTTTCGCTTTATCTTCCAGGGCGCGCCGGGCCTGCTCGATCTCCTGATTCTTTCTCTCGACTTCGGCATTCTGCTCCGCAAGCTGCTTGGCCTTCTGCGCCAATTGCTCGTTCGTCTGCTGCAATTCCTTTTGCTGCGTTTGCAATTCAGTCGCAAGCTGCTGCGATTGTTTCAGCAGGGCTTCGGTCTGCATCGTCGCTTCAATACTGTTGAGCACAATTCCGATGCTCGCGGTAAGCTGTTCGAGAAACGACAGATGCGAGGCGGTAAAACTATTCAGCGTCGCGAGCTCGATGACGGCCTTCACGCGATCTTCAAACAACACCGGCAGCACAATCACATTGCGCGGCACGGCTTCAAACAATCCAGAGCGGATTGGTAGCGTCCCGGATGGAAGATCGTTGATCAACATCCGGCGCTTGTCTCTTGCGCACTGTCCGAGCAGGCCTTCCCCGACGGCAATCCTCTCCAGATGTCCCTCGGAGGTGCTGGAGTAGGCCGACAGCAGAACCATGGTCTCCGACTCTTCTTCTTCCATCTGATAAATCAATCCGTGCTGCGCATTCACGAGAGGAGCGAGTTCAGAGAGCAGCATCCGCCCGACCGTACCAAGCTCTCGCTGCCCTTGCAACATGCCGGTGAAACGGGCCAGGTTGGTCTTCAACCAGTCCTGCTCGTTATTGCGATCGGTCGTCAAACGAAGGTTGTCGATCATCGTATTGATGTTGTCCTTCAATTCGGCAACTTCGCCGCTTGCCTCCACCTGGATTGATCGCGTGAGATCGCCCTTGGTCACCGCGGTCGCGACCTCAGCGATGGCGCGTACCTGGTTCGTCAGGTTATCTGCCAGCAGATTCACGTTGCCGGTAAGGTCTTTCCATGTTCCGGCCGCGCCTGGAACGTTCGCCTGGCCACCCAGCCTGCCCTCTACACCCACCTCGCGGGCGACCGTAGTGACCTGGTCGGCAAAGGTGGCAAGCGTCCCGGTCATGTTGTTAATCGTCTCCGCGAGCGCCGCTACTTCGCCTTTCGCATTGACCGTCAGTTTCTGAGTAAGCTCGCCATTAGCTACAGCAGTAACGACTTTTACGATGCCGCGTACCTGCTCGGTGAGGTTGGCCGCCATGACGTTGACGTTATCGGTAAGATCTTTCCAGGTTCCAGCCACACCGGGAACCTGCGCCTGGCCTCCCAGCTTGCCGTCTGTTCCGACCTCGCGAGCGACGCGCGTAACCTCAGCCGCAAAAGCATTCAGCTGGTCCACCATCGTATTGATCGTGTTCTTCAGCTCAAGGATCTCGCCCTTTACGTCGACCGTGATCTTGCGCGACAAATCGCCACGGGCAACCGCCGTCGTCACTTCGGCAATGTTTCTCACCTGGCCGGTCAGATTGCCGGCCATTGCATTCACCGAATCGGTAAGGTCCTTCCACGTTCCGGCAACACCCTGCACATTTGCCTGTCCACCCAGACGGCCTTCAGTCCCCACTTCGCGGGCGACGCGCGTAACCTCGGCAGCGAACGAGCGGAGTTGTTCAACCATCGTGTTGAGCGTTTCCTTCAATTGCAGAATCTCGCCGCGCACATCGACAGTAATCTTCTTCGAAAGGTCCCCATTCGCGATCGCCGTCGCGACCTCCGCGATATTTCTCACCTGGCCGGTCAGATTGCTGGCCATGAAGTTAACCGAATCCGTCAGATCTTTCCAGGTCCCGGCGACTTCAGGCACATTCGCCTGGCCGCCTAAACGGCCTTCAGTTCCTACTTCGCGGGCCACGCGGGTAACTTCACCAGCGAACGCGTTCAACTGATCCACCATCGTATTGATGGTGTTCTTAAGCTCGAGAATTTCACCTTTCACATCCACGGTGATCTTGCGCGACAGGTCGCCACGAGCGACGGCCGTTGTCACCTCAGCGATATTTCTCACTTGCCCCGTCAGGTTGCCCGCCATCGAGTTGACGGAGTCCGTGAGGTCCTTCCACGTCCCGGCGACACCCGGTACATTCGCCTGACCGCCCAAACGTCCCTCGGTGCCGACCTCGCGGGCCACGCGCGTCACTTCGCCGGCGAACGCATTCAACTGGTCCACCATCGTGTTGATGGTGTCTTTCAGCAGCAAAATCTCTCCTCGAACGTCGACGGTAATCTTCTTGGAGAGATCGCCATTCGCGATTGCGGTCGATACCTCGGCGATGTTTCTTACCTGACCAGTCAAGTTACTGGCCATCGAGTTCACCGAATCGGTCAGGTCCTTCCAGGTTCCACCGACTCCGGGAACCTGGGCCTGACCGCCGAGCTTGCCGTCAGTTCCCACCTCGCGCGCAACGCGCGTCACCTCGGAGGCGAACGAGCGAAGCTGGTCCACCATGGTGTTGATGGTGTCCTTGAGTTCAAGAATCTCACCCTTCACGTCCACCGTAATCTTGCGCGACAGATCGCCTCGAGCCACGGCGGTCGCGACCTCGGCGATGTTTCTCACCTGGCCGGTCAAGTTGCTGGCCATGAAGTTCACGTTGTCCGTAAGGTCCTTCCACGTACCCGCGACGCCCAAAACCTGCGCCTGACCGCCAAGTTTGCCTTCCGTTCCCACTTCGCGGGCCACACGCGTGACTTCCCCGGCGAATGCGTTCAACTGATCGACCATCGTGTTGATGGTATTTTTCAACTCCAGAATTTCACCTTTAACGTCCACGGTAATCTTGCGCGACAGGTCGCCGCCCGCCACAGCAGTGGTGACTTCCGCGATGTTCCTCACCTGGCCGGTGAGATTTCCAGCCATCGAGTTCACCGAGTCGGTAAGATCTTTCCACGTACCCGCAACTCCTGGAACGTTGGCCTGGCCGCCTAGACGGCCCTCCGTGCCAACCTCGCGCGCAACGCGCGTCACCTCGCCGGCGAACCGGTTCAGTTGATCGACCATGGTGTTTAGCGTTTCTTTCAACTGAAGAATTTCCCCGCGCACGTCCACCGTAATCTTGCGGGATAAGTCGCCGTTCGCGATCGCGGTGGCCACCTCCGCAATATTTCTCACCTGGCCAGTCAAGTTGCTGGCCATGAAATTGACGTTATCGGTCAGGTCTTTCCAGGTACCACCAACGCCCGGCACCTGTGCTTGTCCGCCCAACTTCCCTTCGGTGCCCACCTCGCGAGCAACGCGGGTGACTTCCCCGGCAAACGCGTTGAGCTGGTCCACCATAGTATTGATGGTGTCCTTCAGCTCAAGAATCTCTCCTTTGACGTCCACCGTGATCTTGCGGGATAGATCCCCTCGGGCAACCGCTGTTGTGACTTCGGCAATGTTTCGCACCTGCGCCGTCAGATTGCCTGCCATGGCATTGACAGAATCGGTTAGGTCTTTCCATGTTCCGGCGACGCCCGGAACCACGGCCTGGCCTCC
This sequence comes from Edaphobacter sp., assembly GCA_036267495.1. GTDB lineage: Bacteria > Acidobacteriota > Terriglobia > Terriglobales > Acidobacteriaceae > Edaphobacter. The sequence goes on along the minus strand of DATAVY010000298.1, from coordinate 23,026 downwards.
CAGCTTGCCGTCTGTGCCGACTTCACGAGCGACACGCGTGACTTCGGAGGCGAACGACCGCAGCTGGTCCACCATGGTGTTGATGGCTTCTTTCAGCTGCAGAATCTCTCCCCGCACATCGACAGTGATCTTGCGCGAGAGGTCGCCGCTGGCCACGGCGGTAGCCACTTCAGCGATATTCCTCACTTGACCAGTCAAATTGCTGGCCATCGAATTGACTGAATCGGTGAGGTCCTTCCAGGTTCCTGCCACACCCGGAACCTGCGCCTGGCCTCCCAGCTTGCCATCCGTGCCAACTTCCCGAGCCACCCGCGTCACCTCGGAGGTGAAAACGCTCAGCTGTTGAATCATGGTGTTGACGATATTGGCTGACCGCAAAAACTCTCCCTCAAGCGGCCGGCCATCCACGTCCAATCGTACGGTCTGAGTCAGATTTCCCTGAGCTACCGCGCCGATCGCACGAGTGACCTCGGTCGTCGGCCGCAGAAGATCGTCAACCAGTGTGTTCACCGATGTTTCAATGTCCCCCCAGGAGCCGTGCAGCTGTTGAAATCTTGTGCGCTCCCTCGTCCGGCCTTCCTTCCCCACAACCTGGCCAATCCGTTTCAGTTCCTGCGCCATCTGCTGATTCGCGGCAACAATCTCGTTGAAGATGTCCGCTACCTTACCCTCGAGCCCAGTCCATGAATTTGGCAAACGGACAGAAAAATCTCCATCACGCATCTTTCGCAATGCGTTCAACAGAGCGGGAATATCAAGGTCGGCTGGGCCGGTCACTGAAACCGGGATTACTGCTGGAGTGAACTCATTCTTGCTCTTGGTTGACGTACGGCCATCTACTTTCACGAACTACCCTCAGGCAGGCTTGACGCTAAAAGTTCAAACGATTGCTCCTGCATGCAATCGATTACAAACCGTCATATTAGAACACGCCGATTCCAAGGAGTCATCGAAAGCTTAAAGGGCTTTGCAGGGTGCCGGTAAAAGCATGCCATAAAGCGTCTTGCGCGCCGGAAGAGGACTCAGTTTCGGATTTGTCATTTGATGTAGAAAAGGCTTCCCGCGTTGCTCGCCATCCGGGGCGTTCTGGGAAACCAAGGGGAGTTTCCAAAACATCCCTCGAGTTCAGAAGAATTAAGCCTTTTTTGCCGTTGCCAGGCGGCAAAGAACCCTCGTTAATTCAGGGAAATGGCGCCTCTGAGAAACTGCTCCACGTCCCGCGGCATTGCTGCATCGTTCGCCATCCGGCTATGGACGAGGCGGATAACCGCAGCCATGCCACGCCCACGGTTTACTCAGATCGTTGAAATGGACGATTTCTCACCTGGATGCTTAAATGGTCAGACAAGCTGTGCCTGGCTATGGAAGTAGCCGATCTTCAAGAAACTCTGACATCCTTTTATCGGTACGTTGGATCTTGCAGAGACAGCGGAGTTCAAGGTGGCCGAAGCCACAGTGAGAGAGTGCGGCCATGCGGGTATTGGAAGCTTTTTCGAAGACTGGATTGCGCTTGGGAGCGGTTCTCGAGTTCCGGTCAGCCCGGTGGGCCTCTTCGCGAGCCGCTCGGGCGAGGCAGGTAGCGCTGTGAATGCCACGCTCGAGGTCACGCTGGTCTCCTGTGCGGTACTTGGTTTCCGCCATGGCTTTGACTACGATCACATCGCAGCCATCTCCGATATCACCAGTGTGCAGCAGAAGGTTTCGACTGGTATGCGGCTTGGCTTGCTGTATGCGCTCGGCCATGCAACGATGATTGCCCTGCTCGGAGGCATCGTTGTCTTCTTTCAACTATCCTTACCCCATCGCATCGACTCGTGGGCCGAGCGGCTCGTCGGAATCACACTTATTCTGCTGGCTATTTACGTAACCAGCAGTCTCATCTGGGGGAATCCGCAAAATATTCCCCCTTCTCGTGCCGCAATCATTCTCCGCGGCTATCGCAAACTCCGGCGCAAACTCCGGACAGTGCCGGCAGGCACGGTGATCGATTCGGTTACGGAAGAAAGCGGCAACTATACCGGTCCCATAGCCTTTGGCATTGGCGTGATCCATGGGCTCGGCGCAGAGACGCCAAGCCAGCTGGCGCTCTTTCTGCTGGCGGCAAACCTTGGCGGAATTGCCAATGGACTGGCTGGTATGGCGATGTTTCTCGCCGGTCTATTGCTCATGAACACGCTGATGACGGCCTCGGCATGCGGTCTCTTTCATGGTGCGACAGCGCACCCCCACACGATGCGCTTCTTCATCGGGCTGACGGCAGCTTATAGCTTTATTGTGGGATGGATATTTCTACTCGGCTCTGCTGGACATCTTCCGTCGATTGGCTGATTACCATATCCGATTACCTGGCCTGCAATATTGCCGGTGCGAATTCTTTTCGCGCTGAACTCAAGACAGGTACCGCCTCCTCAATGAAAATCGTGCGATTGCAATTCCAGCGCGTTGTCAGAGAGATTATGCAGGCGCGTGGCTTTCACATGGATCACGCCATCCTGATTCTGAAGCAGCCCTTCCACCAATAGAATCTTGCTGCACATCACTTGTTGGCGCTGCCGCTCATATAGATCGGGTGTAACGATTACATTGGCAATTCCGGCCTCGTCCTCCATCGAGAGAAAGATGAACCCTTTGGCTGTCCCGGGCCGCTGCCGGGCAATCACGCATCCTGCCGTTCGCACAAACAACCCGTGCCGGCAATGTCGCAAATCTTCCGAGGACAAAATGCCCTGGGATCGCAGTTCGCTGCGGCGGTTATGCATGGGATGTTTGTCCACGGTCAGGCCCGTACTCGCATAATCAACCACCAGACGCTCTTCCGTGTTCATCTGCCGAAGGGGCAGAGCTTTGCCCGGCTCGCAAAGCCAATCGCTCTGTTGGCACAGGAGCGGGCCTTCGGGCCTGCCGGCCCATTCGATCTGCCAGAGAGCATCGCGGCGATGGGCCACACCGTCGATCCAGTTCAACGCGCCGATACGTGCCAGCAATGTCAGCTCTTTTCGGTTCAGCGAGGGAGCACGCAGAGCGAGATCATCTGCCGACCGAAACCGGCCCTGCTCTCGATGCGAGGCAATGACAGCCTCCGCCGATTGCTTTCGTAGACCCTTGGCATAGCCCAGCCCCATCCGCAGCGTAAGCGAGCCGTCCGCTTCGCATTCCACGGTACAGGCCCACTCCGATACCTGAATGTCGATGGGTTTTACCCGCAGCCCGTGTCTCTGTGCATCCTTCACCAGCACAGCCGGCGAATAGAAGCCCATCGGCTGATTGTTGAGGATTGCCGCGGTAAACGCAGCAAGGTACTTCACCTTGAAGTAGGCGGACGCATAGGCGATCAGCGCAAAGCTGGCCGCATGCGATTCAGGGAAGCCATAGAGCGCGAAGGAACTGACATTTTGCACGATGTTGTCCTGTGTCTTCCCATCGATGCCGTTCGCCGTCATGCCCGCGCGCAGTTTAACTTCCAGATTTTTCATGCGCTCCCACGACCGCCGCATACCAACCGCGCGGCGCAGCTCCTCGGCCTCCGCGCCCGTAAAATTGGCGACTGTCATTGCTATGCGAAGCAACTGCTCCTGAAACAGCGGCACGCCGAGAGTGCGTTTGAGGACAGGTTCAAGCGACGGGTGAGGATAAGTGACTTCCTCTCTCCTCTGACGCCGCCGCATGTACGGGTGCATCATCTGTCCCACGATAGGACCAGGCCGGATGATGGCGACCTGGACGACAAGATCGTAAAACCGTTCCGGATTGTTGCGCGGCAGAGACGCCATCTGCGCCCGGCTTTCGATTTGGAACATCCCGACCGTATCGGCCTTCTTGAGCGTACGGTAAACTTCCTCGTCTTCCGGCAACTGTGCCAGATCGACGCTCTCGCCATAATGCTCCAGGATCAACTCCTGGCAATCCTTGATGACTGCCATCATGCCGAGACCAAGAAGATCCACCTTAATCAAGCCAAGATCGGCACAATCCTCCTTGTCCCATTGCACGACAGCGCGGCCGGGCATCGAGGACCGCTCTAAAGGAACAACCTGGTTCAATTGTCCCTGACAAATGACCATTCCGCCTGAGTGCTGGCCCAGATGACGAGGCAAATCCTGAATTCGCATACAAAGCTCAAGATATTTAGCAATGCGCGGATGCCGCAAATCGAAGCCTGCATTTTTAAAGGAGTGCGCCATGGTGTCATTTTTTCCTCGCCACTCCCACTGACTAACCAGCTTGGATAGACGGCCTAACGACTCCTCATCAAAGCCGAGCGCCTTGCCAACGTCGCGAGCCGCGGATTTTCCGCGATAGGTGATGACATTCGCAGTCATGGCGGCGCCTAGCTCGTCGTAACGCTGATAGACATACTGGATGGCCTGCTCGCGTTTGTCACCCGAGGGCAGATCCAGGTCAATATCCGGCCACTCGCCCCGGTTCTCGTTTAGGAATCGTTCAAAGAGAAGCTCCATACCGACCGGATCGATCGCAGTAATTTCGAGGGCATAGCAGACAGCCGAGTTCGCGGCACTGCCCCGGCCCTGGATCAAGATGTCGTGGCTCTTACAGAACTGCACGATGTCCCAAACAATAAGAAAGTATCCGGCAAAACCAAGTCGTGCGATAAGAGCGAGTTCGTGCTCGGTCTGCTTTCTGGCACGCTCCAGCAGATCGCGGTCCTTCTTGGGTGCATACCTGCGCATAACACCTTCGGCGACTCGCTTCTGTAGAAAACTATCCATCGTTTCGCCGTCCGGAACCGGATAGCGAGGAAATTCGTAGCCAAGATCGTCCAATTGAAATTGCAGACGTGAAGAGAGCTCGACCGTATTCTCGATCGAATAAGGCATATCGCGGAAGATTCTCGCCATCTCCTGCGATGGACGCACATGGCGTTGACTATTCCGCGCCAGAAGCCGCCCTGCCCGATCGAGCTGCGTGCGATGGCGTATGGCGGTGAAAACATCCAGCACCTCGCGGTCATACGCTTCGGCATAACGAACGCCGTTGGTGGCGAGAATCGGCAATCTCAGCGACTTGGCGATCCGTACAGCGGCCCGATTCCTCCACTCCTCTTCGCGCTCGTAGTGCCGTTGCACCTCGACATAGACATTCTCGCAGCCAAAAATCCGGATCAGCCGCTCTACCGTTTCGCGGCCGGCTTCTTCACCTCCCCTGGCCAATGCCGCCGCCAACGGCCCCTCCTCGCCTCCGGTCAGGCAGACCAGCCCCGAGGCATAGCGTTGCAGGTCATCCCAGGTGGCAGCTCCTTCTGCTTTGGCCGTCTCCCGCATCTTGAATTGCGTGATGAGTTGACAGAGGTTTTGGTATCCGGTTCTGGACGCGCAAAGTAGAGGAAGGCGCGCAGGCTCCGCGAGGTGCTGATGTGGCAGCCACGCTGGCGGAGTCAACCGCAGCCCGAAGTTCGATACCGAAACCTCCGCGCCAATATGGGCACGAACTCCATTCCGTTTGGCGCTGGCATGAAAACGTGCTGACCCGTAGACTCCATTGCGATCGAGCAGAGCCATCGCAGGCATCTCCAATTCCACAACCCGTTTAATCATCTCTTCCGGCCCGGACCCTGCTTCGAGGAAGCTGAAGGCGCTCGCCGCATGCAGCTCCACATAGCGCTTAGTCATGAAGCGCCGCCATTCGCCAGCAGTTCTGTGCCGGATGATGCGTCAGGCAGCAGCAGAGCAACGATCCGTCGTGAGAACGTGCAACCAGATCCCATTCTTGAAGACTCCAGGGCGTATCGTTCCACCACTCTCCGCTCGCCATCCAGGGCCCATACGCCTGTTCGACCGCATAGCGTCTCTTCCGAAAGAAGAAAGCATCCGGCCGGTTGTCGCGAAGCGTCACTGTCAGATCTTCCGCGGGACGAAGCTGACGCATCGCGGCCCTGTCTTGAATCGAAGCCGCCGCCGAACTCGTTCCTGCGGGAACTGTGAACAGTTCCATGCTGAACCCATCCGGCTGATGCGAGTCCTTGAGTACGGCACGGCCCACGCAGGCGTCGCCAACGATGGCACGAATGCGTGCCAGTGTGACATCGAGGCGCCCCGGTTCAGGAAGCTGCGGAGAGAACAGCCCAAGCTGTATCTTGCTCGCCTTGCCCGGTTCTGCCGTAAGCCTTAGCGCCAGAACGGCAGCTTGCGGCGGATGCGCTTCGAGATCGAGATGAAGCAGCTTGATCCAGAGCCGCCGGTCGTTGCTGGGCAGCGCAGACCGCACCGTGCGGGTATGCGCGGCTCCTCCCTCCAAAGACAAAACCAGTGTGACCGAAGCAAGCGCAAGAATGCGCGCTGTCGCCCGCGCAATGAGCTGTTCCAGCATCGCACCTAAGACGAAGAACAACGACTCAAGCTGCTCCACTGGAGTATCCAGCTCCATGCGCTCTTCGAGTCTGAGGTCATCTGGTTCTACCGACACAAACAGATGCGGCATCTGGCCGCGTGCCATCTGGCGCAGGCGTTTGCCTTCCTGCCCTATCCTGGCGATCAGCGCCTTCTCGGGCAGCTCTGCCAGCATGCCGAGAGTTCGTATCCCCCATTGAGAAAATGTCTCCGCCTGCTCTTCCAAAAGATCCAGTACCGCAAGCGGAAGCGAGGCTAGCGTTGCGCTCTCCTCCCCATCTGCGATCAGCGCCACATCTTTTCGTGAAGCTCGGGCCCGCGCAAGACAGACAGCAGCATGAAAGTTACAGCTGATTGCGATCGAACTCGAGATACCGAGCGCTCGAATCATTTCCTTGAGACGCTTCGCCAATAACATCGGTGGCCCGAAGAGCTTTTCCGTTCCGGCAATATCGACCACGCACAGAAAAGCCTGGTCGCTGCTCCGGTCTTCGATGCGCGGAGAGAAGGCTCCGGCGCATTCAAGAATGGCCGCCTTTGCCGCTGTCTCTTCCGTCCAGGAACGGGATAACACCGTCACCGAAGCAAACGTGTCAATCTCCACCGCGGTCATTCCACCAGCGACGCCGAGGATTTGGGCCTTTCCATTGCGGGAACATACATGCTGCAATGGCGGCTCGCCTTGCATCACGACGCATGCCCTCTCCCGCAGCTCCGGACGAAGGCGCAGCATTGCTTGTGCCGGAAACTCCTTCGCATAAACGCAGGCATACAACTCGGCAGGTCTTGTCATCGCCGGCCTGCCCATGGGGTGCGGCTCTGCCAACTCGCATTCGTCTCCCTCTGCGCCGGCTTTCGCAAAGGGATGACACTGCCAGAGGTGGGTTGGAATCGTTCGCGCTCCACTGAGACGCGATATGCAACCCCGGTAAATACCGTCGGTTCGTCACGAAGTGCGTCGCCTGGCTCAAGGCGCAGCACCAGTCCAGCGCTGCTTTTGGCGCAGACATGTTGGGTCAGAAGAAGAATGCTTGTCTGGCTTTGCTCCGCGGCAGCGCGATAGCGGAACCACGTAGCGGAAGGCACCCGCAACGCATGTTCCGGCGCAATGCTCCCCATGTCCAGCACCACCGCGCTGAAGCCGCCCGCCTGTAATAGAAGATCCGAAACCCGTAACGCCTGCTCGATACGCGACCATGGCTTATCTGGGACCATTGGTTTTTTATTGCGGATTGGTAGTTGGGAAGGATTCTGCGCAGAGATCTCTCGCTCCTTCCCCACCCTGCGTTCCGGTTCCACGCTTCGAGGTGCAGGTATCTCCTGTCTCAAAAAACCGCCGACAGCCTCAGAGAGTCCTTTGACCTCGTCGCGTGGATGTGGACCGAAGCCGCCGCCGTGCAGCCCCTTCTTCGCGGGCCGGGGAATGAGATATTTTTCCGGCAGCACAAAGCCTCTCGTTGGAGATGGCCGCGCGTTCCCTCCCATGACTCCGCAGCGAATCCACAGCAGCCGGGATAGATCGACTCCCGCTGCGGATGCCGACTCCGGATGCAGAGTATTCGAGACATCGATCCACGCGCACACCTTGGCCGCCTGCGTCATGCGGCTCACAAATGACAGGGCCACCGAGGTTCGCCCGGAACCCTCGGGACCCACCAGTTCGCTCACCGCTCCTATCGGCAGACCCCCCTGCAGCACCTCATCGAGCGCCGCAATCCCAGTGGGTGCAACCGGTCGAATCGTCCTGGCTCGCGGCGACAGGGCAGAAGGAACCTTCCGCGCGAGCTGGGATTCGATCTGAAGCCGGATTGACGTAGCCGAGCGCATAGGCATGTTCGCTTTATATTCGCCTATGTCCCCGCCATCATGTCAAATTGGATTGCACCATTATTGGGGCATGTTATTTAGAATCAATCAAATGCATCAGCGATGCACAGTGAATTTCGCCGCCTCCATCAAGTCCTCAATAAAAACTTTCATCTGACTATGACGGTCGTCGTCAGTGCGTGCGCGCAGAATGGCCGAGGGATGCAACGTCGCAAGAATGGGCGGCAATCCTTCAGCCTCCTGGACTTTGCCATGAGCCTTCGTAATTTTGAAACTTGAGCCCAGCAGAGATTGTGCGGCCACCGCTCCGAGGCAGACGATCAACTTCGGCCGGACTGTCTCCAGCTCCGCCTCCAGCCATGGTCTGCAGGCATGGATCTCCTTCATGTTCGGTTTCTTGTGAATACGCAGTTTGCCCCGCGGCTCCCATTTGAAATGCTTCACCGTATTGGTGATGTAAACCTTGCCGCGATCGATCTCAGCATCTTCCAGGCACTTGTCCAGCAGCTTGCCCGCGGGGCCGACAAAGGGGCGGCCCTCCTTGTCCTCATAATTGCCAGGCTGTTCCCCGATCATCATGATGTCGACCTTCGGCTTCTCCGTTGCCGTTCCCGTCTCCAGCTCTCCGAAAACCGCCTGCGTCGCGTCGCGATAGAGATCGCAACCCCGGCACTGCTGGACGGCCTTCCGCAGAATCGGAAGGGTTCGCTCCTTCGGCACAAATGGCTCTGCGCTACTGGTAGTTAATGGCACAATCACTCCTCAAATGCTGGTGAACAGTGTGGCGTTCAGCACGCCACACAACTGAGAGTAGGATGCTGCAAACCGAAGTCCTGACGATGTCCAGTCCATATTTGGATTCACACTTTGATATCAACCCCTCATTCGCTTCGATCATCTAATCAAAGGCAGGACGTCAAGAAGAACCTGACTTCATTGAGTAAGTTCGGCACTTGGTTGACCGCTCGAGAGCTTATGCCGCTGGGTAAACCATCGTTCACAGTAGCGATCACCGGAGCTTCGGCTGGTTTAGGTCGAGCGATAGCGCATGCTTATGCCAAAAAGGGCGCAAGAGTCGCATTGATGGCGCGCAATCCTGAAGCACTGGCGGCCGCGAAGCGCGAATGCGACGAACTTAGCCAGAACCATCAAGCGATCGTCATTCCTGTCGACGTGTCCGATCCCGAGGCGGTGGAACGCGCGGCGGCTCAGATAGAACGAGAACTCGGTCCCATCGATATTTGGGTAAACAATGCGATGGTCAGCGTGTTTTCGCCTGTCAAAGAGATGGAAGCTTCCGATTACAAGCGCGTGACAGAGGTTCTTTACCTGGGGTTTGTCCACGGCACGCTGGCGGCGCTTAGACGCATGCTTCCACGCGATCGCGGGACCATTATCCAGATCGGCTCCGCCTTAGCCTATCGTTCCATTCCTTTGCAGTCCGCTTATTGTGCCTGCAAACATGCCATCAATGGGTTTACCGATTCTCTTCGTTGCGAGCTCCTGCACGACCGCAGCAACGTTCGCCTGACCACCATACAAATGCCGGCAATGAATACGACACAGTTCAATTGGGTTAAGAACAGGATGCCGAACAACACGCAGCCAGTGCCTCCCATCTACGATCCGGAATTGGCCGCGCAAGTTGTCGTCGCGGCGGGACTGGCGAAGAAGCCTCGTCGTGAGTATTGGGTAGGAACCTCCACTGCGGTGGCCATCTTGGCTCAGAAGGTAGCTCCGGGCCTGCTTGATCGTTATCTGGGCAAGACGGGCTACGACTCACAACAGCTTGCGAATGAGCCGCGCGATCCTGATGCAGCGAATAATCTGTACGACTATATCCCCGGTATTCACAGCGCCAGAGGCAAGTTCGCGGATCGTTCCAGGCGAACAAGCACGGAAATTTTTGTTTCCCTTCATCCCGAGCTGTTTGCGATCGGTGCACTAGCTGTGGCAGGTATCGGGGCGTTGCTTCTGAAGGGTTCAAGGCGCTGACGCGAAGCCATAAAAAAATCTCTCGATAATGGGACGACAAACAATCGCCGGGCGGTCTTGCTGCATCTTCTCTCCTTCTTTTTCGCATCACACTAAAAAGACACCATGGAAACCGGATGTGGTCAGGTCTCCTGCGGCAAATGTAGTGAATGGCTGATGGCAATCGACAAAGAAAGACGTGACGAAGTGTTACAGGCGATCGAAGGCTCGGATCTCCAGGCTCTCGCGTGTTTCTCTGCAAGCGAAGTACTTCTCCTGACCGGATACTGGCCCGTCATGGGTTGGAGCTTCGCCATTGTTACCCGGGACGGTCAGGCTTGCGCCATTGTTCCCGAGGATGAGCTGGAACTCGCACAATCAACCTCCGATGTGGAATTCATCCCCTACCGGCCGGCGCGGTTGGATCGCCTGACGGAACCCGCAGGTTCGCTCAAAGATTCGATAAGAAGACTCTACTTACGCCTACAGTTTTCCAGCGGACGTATTGGAGTCTCTTTAGGACAGGGCGCGGAGGCTGCATCTTATCCATCGGGTAATTTGTTCCGGACCTCAATCATTGACTTGCTGCAACAGGAAAATTCCGGGATTGCCGTGGTTGCCGGCGATGCCATCTTCGATTCGCTTAAATCAATCAAGACCTCTACAGAAATCGATCTTATTCGCCACGCCTGCCGGCTAGCCGCAGCCGGCTTCGACGAAGCCACACGGTCAATAGCAGAGGGAAGGCGCGAGGACGAGATTGCCGCGGACGTCGGCGCTGCCTTTGCCAGAGTAGCTAATCGAGATTTTGAACGTAGCCGGGGGTATTTCTTCTGCATGTCCGGTCCAAACTCATACAAAGCATCGGCGGCCTACGCGCGCACGCGCTCTCGCGTCGTTCAAGATGGCGACCTGGTCATGATTCACGCCAACACCGTCGGCGACGGATACTGGACCGATATCAGTCGAACCTACATCGTTGGCAAAACTTCAGCCGAACACCAGCGGATGCGGAATGCCATCCTTGAAGCGCGGGGAGCTGCGATGGACGCAATATCTCCCGGTGTGCCCGCCTCCAGGGTCGACGCCGCCGCGCGCGACGTTCTCGCCGGATACGGCTTCGGCTCAGCATTCAAACATGCTACCGGTCATGGCGTCGGCTTCGCGGCGGCTGATCCAAACGCTCTGCCCAGAATTCATCCCCATTCTCCAGACGTCTTGAAACCGGGGATGGCGTTCAACATCGAGCCCGCCATCTATCTTGAGGGGATAGGAGGCATGCGTCACTGTGACGTGGTCGCCTGCACAACTGCCGGCCGCGAGGTGCTGACAGATTTTTAAAGCAAGAAAGGAGAGCCTGCAGAATCCATGAAACCAGAGTTCACGATCACGGGCGGATCGGTCGGTTTCTACACCGTGCCCACAGACGCGCCCGAGGCGGACGGCACCTTCACGTGGAACAGCACTTCGATGGTGCTTGTGCAATTGGAATGTGGCCAGATAAAGGCTCTCGGGTTCACCTACGCTGACGCCGGTACTGCCCTGGTCGCAAACAAGCTCCTCAAAGACATCGTTCTCAATTCTGACCCACTATGCCACGCTGCAACTCGGCAGAACCTGCTGCGCTACATTCGAAATCTTGGCGAAACCGGCGTCGCGATGATGGCGGTTTCAGCCCTCGACAATGCACTCTGGGATTTGCGCGCTCGGCTCTTGGAGCTTCCTCTCGTCAGTATGCTCGGTCAGGTTCGAGGCAGTATTCCGGTCTATGGAAGCGGAGGCTTCACTTCCTATTCGAACAAACAACTGTCCGATCAACTCGCCGGCTGGACCGCCAGCGGCTTTCGCAGCGTCAAGATCAAGGTTGGGGCAGACTCTTCCGCCGATCCGGCTCGTGTAAGCCAGGCGCGAGACGCCATTGGCCCGGACTGCAATCTTTTTGTCGATGCGAATGGAGCTTACTCCGTTGCCCAGGCCATCGAACTCGCTCATCGCTTTAGAGAATACGATGTCTGCTGGTTCGAGGAGCCTGTCAGCTCCGATAATCTCGTTGGCCTCAATCAAGTGCGCCAACGCGTCCCTGCCGGTATGGATGTCGCCGCGGGTGAGTATGGATATACAGCCTGGTATTTCCGCTCCATGCTGGATTCCGAGGCGGTTACGATCCTTCAAGCCGACAGCACCCGTTGCGGCGGAATCAGCGGCTTTCTCGACGCCGCGGCGCTCTGTTGGGCTCATAACATCAACCTCTCGTCACACTGTGGCCCAAGTATGCATCTACATGTATGTTGCTCCGTTCCGCGTGCGGTTCACATGGAGTTTTTTCACGATCACGCTCGGATCGAACGTATCTTCTTCGACGGTTTTCGCGAACCTATCGAAGGATGCATGGCGCCCGATCTCTCCCGGCCGGGCATGGGGATAGATCTGAAAGAGAAAGACGCAAGCCGATATAAAGCGTAGTTTCTTCTGTCCAGAAGGCTGCTGTTTATCTTCCACGAGCTGTCTGATTGGCAGGCTCCAACCTTAGGCAAAAGGAGCGGGAAATGTCGAAGCAAGTAACCGATCTTATCGTCGAGCGGCTGATCGAGTGGGGAGTGGATACCATCTTTGGCCTCCCCGGAGACGGCGTGGATGGCTTGTTCGAATCCTTACGCACCCACCAGGAAAAAATTCGTTTTATCCAGGTGCGCCATGAAGAGGCGGCTGCCTTCGCCGCCTGCGGGTATGCAAAATACACCGGCCGATTGGGAGTTTGTTGTGCCACCTCAGGTCCTGGCGGAATCCATCTGCTCAATGGACTCTACGACGCGAAATGCGACCTGCAACCCGTCCTGGCCATCACCGGTCACACCTTCCACGACCTCATTGGCATGAACTATCAGCAGGATGTCGACCTCGACAAGCTCTACATGGACGTCGCCGTCTTCAATGAGCGTGTCATGGGTCCCGCGCACGCAGTCAATGTCGTCGATATGGCGGTGCGTTGCGCCTATGGCCGTCGCGGAGTCGCTCACATCTCCATACCAAAAGACATTCAGGAATGGCCCGTCTCCGACAAGATGCGCAGCGGAGCCAACATCAAAGGCCATAGCGGCGACTGCGCGGCGCCCCTGGCCGCCAGACCGGCCGACGCCCTGCTGCAGAAAGCTGCATCGATCATCAATGACGGCGATCGCGTAACCATCATGGTTGGCCGGGGAGCGCTGGGCGCCCGCGAAGAAGTCACCCAACTGGCCCAGACCGTCGGCGGTCCAGTGGTCAAAGCGCTGCTCGGAAAGGGCGTCCTCCCCGATCGCAGCCCCTACACCACCGGCGGCATCGGACTGCTCGGTACCGCGCCTTCCGTCGATGCCATGGAAGAGTGCGACACCCTCATTATGATCGGTACCAGCTTTCCCTACATGGAATTTCTGCCTAAGCCCGGTCAGGCAAAGTGTGTTCAGATCGAGCTCGATCCCACCCGGATCGGTCTTCGCCATCAGACTGACGCAGCTCTTCTCGGCGATGCGAAGACCATTCTGCAGGCGCTTCTCCCGCTGCTGAAACGCAAGAACGATAAGTTCCTGAAAAAATCCCAGGAGCGCATGAAGTCCTGGCACGAGTTGATGGAGGAGCGCGGCACCCGGCAGGACATGCCGATGAAGCCGCAGGTCGTCACCCATACACTCAACAAGCTTCTTGAGGATGACGCGATCGTCTCCGCCGACAGCGGCACCATCGCCACCTGGTCGGCACGCTATATCGACATCCGCGGAACCATGCAGTTCTCTCTCTCAGGCTTGCTCGCGACCATGGCCAACGGCTTGCCCTACAGCATCGGGGCAGCAGTAGCTTACCCGGGCCGTCAGGTGGTGTGCGTCATCGGCGATGGTGGCCTGACCATGCTGATGGGAGAGATTGCAACCCTGGTCAAATACAAACTGCGCGTAACCGTCATCGTCGTCAAGAACAACGTACTCGGTCAGATCAAGTGGGAACAGATGATCCTTGAAGGAAACCCGGAGTTCGGCGTAGAGCTCGAACCCATCGACTTCGCCAAGGTTGCCGAAGCCTGCGGAGCCCGCGGATATACCATCGAGCGCCCCGAAGATGCCGAACGCATTCTGCGCGAAGCCCTCAGTCAACCCGGTCCCACCGTTGTTCAGGCCATTGTCGATCCCAACGAGCCCCCGATGCCCGGCAAAGCCACCACAGAGCAGGCGTACAAATTTGCAAAATCGCTGCTGCGTGGACAGAAGGATGCCGCCAAAATCTTCAAGACCGTCGCGGAAGATCAGATCCGGGAGGTCATTTAGATCGGAGGAATGATTGCGACGCCGCTCACATTCGACTTAGCTCACGATGAGGAGACGATCGCCAACCGGATCCGGGAGGGGCGCTTTCAACGCAGCCTGTCTCTCCTCACAGCCGCAACCAGCATTGTCAGCGGTCTTGAAGTGGCCTACGAGCACTATCGCGGAAGCTACAGCCGCCGCGTCATGTATACGCCCGTAATCCTCAGTGGGGTTCTGGCGATCGCGGCCATGGCCGCCTTTTTCAGCCGTCGCGCCGCGCGAACCGTACTTCGCCTCACCGCGCTCATCACTCTTATCGACGCAGCCGTCGGTTTTTGCTTCCACATTCGCGGGATAGCGCGCAAACCGGGAGGATGGCGTCTGCCCATGACCAACATGATTATGGGGCCGCCCATCTTTGCTCCGCTGCTCTTCGGGACCAGCGCCTATCTTGGACTCATCGCGTCCTACCTGCAGCGCGAAGACGCAAATGCGCTGAGACTTGATGGTAGAAACTCTGCAGATAGTTGGCTCGCCCGCCTTCTTCCGTCTCGAGCGGGTCGGGAACTCGTCAGCGCGGAGCAAGACATTCGCGAAGGAAAATTTCAGCGCCAGGTAGCGGTCGTCACCGGCATCAGTGCGCTTCTGAGCGGCTTTGAAGCCTTCTACTCTCACTATAAAAATAACTTTCGCTACAAGGTGCAATGGACCCCCATTGCAATCGCGCCATTGCTCGCGTGCGCGGCATTTGCTTCGGTCAAAAGCCGGCGCATTTCCAGAACTGCGCTGCCGGTGCTTTCTGCCGTTGCGGGCGCAGACGCTGCTGTCGGCTTTTTTTATCATGCGCGCGGTGTGCTTCGCAGGCCGGGCGGCCGCAGGCATCTGCTCTACAACATCATGTACGGACCGCCGATCTTCGCTCCCCTCTTGTTTGGCGCCGCCGGTATGCTCGGCGCACTCGCCAGCCTTTTACGCAGGAAACATGCATGAAAACCACAGCAGGAGGGTAGGTATGATGAACTCGAATAACCCCGATGCCACGCTGCTGCCTCGCGACGCTCACACAGGTGAGCCTCTGTCTCCAACCGCGCATCCAGGCTATTACCCCGGCTACAGCACCATGTCGCAAAAGAACTATTGGGATCAGGCGACGCGGGATGTCGTCTCCGCTCGCGTGGACCAGTCGCCCGCCATCCGCCACTTCACAGCCGCCCAGGCTCGTTTCTGGCAAGCCGTCTTCGATCATCTCATCCCCCAGTTCGATCGCATCCCCGAGCGCCGCATCCCCATCGTAGAGCGGCTGGACCAGCGGCTCGATCAGAATCGCGGCATGGGCTATCGCTACGAAAACATGCCGCAGGATCGCGACGCCTACCGGCTCGGAGAACAGGCCATCAATGAGGAAGCACAGGCCCGATTCGCGAGCGATTTTGTCGATTTGTCGCATCATCGGCAGGACCTCGTCCTCAAAGCTCTGCACGATGCGAAACCGCTGGCGGCGAAGATAATCTGGCAGCAGATGTCGCTCGGCCGCTTCTGGCAGCTTCTCATGCAGGACGCGCTCGATGCCTATTATGCCCACCCCTGGTCCTGGGATGAGATCGGGTTCGGCGGCCCCGCCTATCCTCGCGCCTACACACGGCTTGAGCGCGGCGAACCTGAGCCATGGGAGG
Source organism: Edaphobacter sp. (assembly GCA_036267495.1). Lineage (GTDB taxonomy): Bacteria > Acidobacteriota > Terriglobia > Terriglobales > Acidobacteriaceae > Edaphobacter. Next base: position 6,931 of record DATAVY010000298.1, on the reverse strand, counting down.
TTGAGGAGCGACGCCGCGACTGGCTGGCCCCTCTCTACACCGTCTCTGACGTCACCGAGATCACCCACCATCTTCATCTCGAATCCGATCAAAATGATTTTCTGGAGTAAAGCTCGATGAACAAACCGTTGCTTGGTTCGTTCGAAACCCGAAAAAGCGATCCGCACATGCTCGGAGCCATGCAGAAGATCCATCTTCCGATGAGGAGGTTCACTCTCGCGGACGAAGTGGATTACCTGATCGTCGGTTGCGGCTCCGCGGGCGGCGTTCTCCTTCAGCGTCTTGCCCGCGCAGGTTTCAACGTAGTCGCGCTTGAGGCAGGCCCCTTCTGGGACACCGAGCGCGACTGGGTCTCCGATGAATCCGGCGCCCACCAGCTCTATTGGGAAGACCTTCGCGTCACCGGCGGCTCCGATCCCCTCGCCCTCGGCGCTAACAATTGCGGCAGAGGTGTGGGCGGAGGCTCGGTCCACTGGGCCGCCTTTGCGCCTCGCTTTCATCCTTCGGACTTCGAGGTCTACACGTGTGATGGCGTAGCCGTCGATTGGCCCATCGACTACAGCATCATCCGACCCTATTACGAGCAGCTCGAACGCGAGATGCCGGTTGCCGGCCCTGCATATTATCCCTGGGGACACCCGCATGGCTACCCCTATGGGCCGCATCCGATGGGAGGCGTAGGCAACGCACTCATCCGAGGTTGTACTGCCTTGAATATCCCGGTCTGTATCGGCGGCCCCGTTGCTATCCTTTCCGGGTCGCACGGCGATCGTCCCCACTGCATCTATCGTGGATTTTGCATTCAGGGCTGCAAGGTCGGCGCAAAAGCCAGCACTCTCATCACCCACGTTCCCGACGCGCTCGAGAGCGGCGCCGAGATTCGCGACTACTCCATGGCCTCGCGCATCGAGCTCGGCAAGGAACGCCGTGTCACTGGAGTTCACTACTTCGATCGCGACGGCCATCCCCGGTTCCAGCGATCCAAAGCTGTGATCGTTGCCGGTTATTCCATTGAGACGCCGCGGTTGCTTCTCAACTCGGCCTGTCCGGGTTTCGAAAATGGTCTCGCTAATTCCAGCGATACCGTAGGCCGTTATTTAATGGCGCAAGCCGGCAATGTTATCCTCGGCCGGTTCGATCAGCTCGTCCGTATGTATAAAGCTCCTCCTGCACATGCCCTGACAGAAGAGTTCTACGAAACCGATCCGAAAAATGATTTCGCGCGCGGGTTCGCCATCCAGACCGTCGGGCCCCTCCCGATAGCATTCGGAAAGCAGATGGTCTCCGCGAAACGAGCCTGGGGCTGGGGTCTCCGACGCGAGATGATGGACTACAACCATTGGGCTTCGTTCGGTCTGCTTGGCGAGATTCTCCCCTGGGCAGAGAACCGTGTAACCCTCGCCGGCGAGACGGACCGATTCGGCCTGCGCGTAGCTCACATTTCATTCAACCTGCACGATAACGACAAAAAGCTGATTAAGGCCGCCAAGGAAAAAACCATGGAAGTCATGCATGCCGCCGGCGCAACCGAAGTTGTCCAGGAGGCGCGCTATGCTCATCTCGTCGGCGCTGCCCGCATGGGGTCCGATCCACGCACATCCGTAGTCGATAAGTTCGGGCGCACCCACGACATCGCCAATCTTTTCGTCTGCGACGGCTCTATCCTTCCCACCCAGGGATCTGCGAATCCAGGTTTGACCATTCAAGCCCTCGCCGCCCGCACCGCGGATTACCTCATCTCGCAAGGTGACATCGTCTTCACCGCAAACAAACGAGATCTCACCGAGCCGCCGCTTCGCCGCGAACTCGCTCCCCCCGGCACATATGGCCCGGGCGTCCCCCGCCTCGTTTGAAATTCATCGACATGGAGCCTGTCCTGTACGAATAGGCTGCCTGCGTCGCAATACGAATAGGCTGCCTGCGTCGCAGATCAGCACTGTAAGTGATTGATTTGATGGTGGGCACAGCAGGATTCGAACCTACGACTTCCACCGTGTGAAGGTGGCACTCTACCGCTGAGTTATGCGCCCCGTACCCAGCGCCCGGGATCCCCGAAGAGGATTCGAACGCCCTAAGCCGTTGGTTAAGAATAGCATTCTCTTCCGAACCCATCAAACCTGCCGGAACCTGATCGAATCAGGATAGCCGCAAGCCCTTGAAGATGCCGTTGCTATGGGCGTTTCGGTACAATCGGGACGCAGGATGTCCGAACTCTCTCCACATTCCGGTCGTCCTGATACAAAATCCGGTCCCAAAGCCAGGCCGGATGACTCATCCTCTGCTGAGGACGGCCTTATTCGGGCTGAAATCGACGAAAAAGCGCAACCCGAGGCCGAAAATGGGGTTATGGGAGATATGGCCACGCTGGCGATCAACCCGCGACTCCTCGAGAATCTTCAGCCGGCCGAGAGACATCGCTTGCCGGGCGAGTTCGGGCAGATGGACGATGCCGCCATCATGCAGGAACTCAGCCGCGGCAACATGGCCGGGTTCGATTTCCTCATCCAGAAGTATCGCAAACCCATCATCCACTTCATGTACCGGATGGTGCATAACCAGGCGGTCGCCGAGGAGCTGGCGCAGGAGGTCTTTCTCCGCGTCTACCGGTCGCGTGAGACCTACCGCGCCGAGGCAAGGTTCAGCACGTGGCTCTATCGGATCGCCACCAATCTGGGCGTGAACTACGCGCGGGATAACCGGCATGAACGAGCCGCTTCGACTGTTTACCTGGACGAGGTCGACGCCGAGACCGGCACAACGCCCGATGTGGCGGACACGACGCCGGGAGCAGAGACGAATCTGCTTCGCAGGGAGCGAATGAATGCCATTCGCGAGCACGTGATGGCCTTGCCCGAGCGGCAGCGCATGGCAGTGCTGATGCACAAGTATGACGGGATGGACTACAAACAGATCGGCGATGTGCTGAAGCTGAGCGAGTCCGCCACAAAATCTTTATTGTTTCGCGCCTATCAAACCTTGCGCGAAAAGTTGAAGGCTTTTATTTAGGCCGATTGGAATGCACGCGCGAAAGTTTTCGCCGGACGCGCGTGGAAACGAAGAAGAAGCTGGGAAGGTCGCCATGAACTGCAAAGATTGTCAATCCGTTTTTCTCGATATGCTGCTGGAGCCGGGCGCGCCTGTCAATGCGGCAGCGCGGAGCCACGTCGAGTCCTGTGCTGGATGCAAGGAGGAGTTCAATTCACTTGCAGCCACGTTCGCGCTGCTCGATGCCTGGAAGGCTCCCGAACCTTCGCCTTATTTCGATCAGAAGTTGGCGGTGCGTCTGCGCGAAGAGCAGGCATTGCGCCCGGAGGGCTGGTTCGAGCGGTTGAAGAGCCGCCTGCTCTTCAATACTGGCAGGCAGTTCAGGCCTGCTCTGGCCGGCGCTCTGGCGTTGGTGCTGGCGGTCGGAGGCGGAACCTTCGCCGGCCTCTCCGGTTCCCTGCACTCCAAGCCACAGGCCTCGGCCACCGTGGAGGATCTGCAGATTCTCGATAAGAACGATCAGGCCCTGCAGACGATGGACCAGTTGTTGCAGGATGTCGGCTCCTCCGACGACGCGGCGGCCTCTCCCAGCAGCTAGTCTTTTTGTGAGGAAAATACCGGCAGATTAATATCTCAAGGAGGATCGAACGCAGTAAGCTGCTGTCCACAACAGGATTTAGGAAACAGGATTTACAGGATTACTCGCAGGGCTGCTCCAGCCGAAACATCATGACCTTTCAACTCCACTCGCGGCGCATCCTACCCTCAGCTTTCGCGGCCCTGCTGCTTGTTGCAGCGACGGTATTGGCTGCGGCTCAGCCTGCCGCAATGCGCAGGACTCAGACGAATCGGCCTGCGATGAACGCGCAGCGGCCAGGACCCGCGCTGAAGCAGGGCGGCGGAGGAGGAAAATCGAATCAGGAGCATCTGCCGCAGTGGATGGCCCGCCACAGCAGCCTTTCGCCCGCGGAGCAGCAGCACGCGCTCGAGAAGGAGCCGGGCTTTCGCGATCTGCCGCCGCAGACACAGCAGCGCATGCGCGACCGCCTCACCCAGTTGAACAATATGACGCCCGAGCAGCGCAGGCGCACGGTGGAGCATACCGAGGCGATGGAGCGCCTCACTCCCCCTGAGCGGCAGCAGGTTCGCGGAGCGTTGCAGCAGTACAGCGGACTGCCGGAAGACCGGCGCCGCATGGTGGCCCGCGCCTTTCGCGACCTGCGTGAGATGCCGCAGCCGCAACGCCAGGCCATTCTCAACTCGGATCGTTTTCGCGGCCAGTTTTCCGAGCAGGAGCGCAATACGCTCTCCGGCCTTTTGGCGGTGGAGCCTTATCTTCCAGTCGAGCACCCTAATCAGGGGCCATCTTTCGGTAAATAAAGGGGCAATCTCCGGCCTTAGCAATCTTCGATTTTAAGAAGAGTAGCCGCCCGGAGGCGGCTATTTTTTATTGCGGGGAGAGGATGGGGCTATGAGGGAAGAACACCGTTTGCTTTTGGCCCAGCGTCAAAAAGATCTCTTCGGACCGAAACGATCAGAGCCAATCAGAGGTGCGGCGAGTGATCGCAAAACGTCGAACAGTCCGTGAATCTCCTGAACGGTCTTCCTCCCTCTTAGTGGTTGTAGTTTGCATGGAAACTGCGACGATGCCCATACAACTTTGGAAGGAGTTTAAGGGGAAAATATTCTGGAGCGGGTCCGGGGGATTTTTTCGCGTTTTTGCAGGGCTTTTTGAGGGGTGTTTTGGAAAAAGGGGGTGGTTGAACGTGGTTTTTGGATGGTAAAAACGTGGTGAATTCGTGGTGAAACGTGATGAGAAAATGGGCTTTGCGCGGGGGCCTAAATTTTTCACTTTTTTCGACTTTATTTTTGGGTGTTCCCGAAATGGGAATGCGGGACACTGCAAAGGCGACAGCAAAGGCAGATCCCTACGGGATGACAACAAGAGGACAAGCAACGGCAAAAGGCAGAAGCAAGGACGCTGTTGAGGGGCGGCTAGTTTTTGAAGAAGTTTTTGGCCAGGAAGAGGACGTTGGCGGGGCGTTCGGCGAGGCGGCGCATGAAGTAGGGGTACCACTCCGGGCCGAAGGGGATGTAGACGCGGACGCCGAAGCCCTCGGCGGCGAGCTTGCGCTGCAGGTCGCGGCGAACGCCATAGAGCATCTGGAACTCGAACGCGTGCTTGTCGATTCCGTTCTCGCGCACGAAGGCGCGCATCTGGTCGACGATGGCCTCGTCGTGGGTGGCGATGCCGCAGAAGACGCCCTTGCCCTGCCGGGGTCCAGGGTCGCGGTTGACATAGGCGACCATGCGTTTCATCAGCTTGACGTAGTTGGCATCGACGTCGGACTTTGCGGGAAAGGCGACCTCCGGGCCTTCCTTGTAGGCGCCCTTGCAGAGGCGGATGCGGATTCCCTGCCCCAGCAGACGCTCAGCGTCCTTTTCAGTGCGGAACAGATAAGCCTGCAGCACCGTGCCGACGGCGCCGGGATATCTTTGCGCGAGACGTTCGGTCATGGCGATGGTGGCCTCGGTGTAGGGCGAGCCCTCCATGTCGATGCGGACGAAAGAGTGGACCCGGGCGGCGTGCGCGACCATCTCGCCGACGATGCGCTCGGCCAGCGCGGGATCGAAGTCCATGCCGACCTGCGAGAGTTTGACGCTGACGTTCGCGTTCAGTTTGCGGGCTTCGATGGCATCCAGAAGCTGGTGGTAGATGTCCGCGGACTTCTGCGCCTCGGCCTCGGTAGTGACGCTTTCGCCCAGCGAGTCGAGGGTGGCGGCGATTGCTTCGCGATTGACGCGCTCACAGGCCGCAAGCACCTCCTCGACGGTCATGCCGGCGACGAAGCGGCTGGACATCTTTCTTCCGATTGAGGAGCGCTCCGAGAAGGAACGCATGTTTTTATTTTGAGAGAGAGCGATGAAAAACGATCGAAGCAAAGCCTGACACCCCTGACAACGCCTGGATGGCGCACGATGGGTATTGTTTCATGCAGAGCGGTGCGATGGCGAGGTTGATCGCGCCCGATGAACCCTACTACACCAGACTGCGCAGCGAAATCCGGCAGGTGAAGGAGCGGGAACCCCGCCTGACGCCAAGCGTAACGATATGTCCGGAGTTCTTGAACAGCTCCTGCAGCTCCCAGAGGACGTACTTGTCTGCCGGGCGGCCGTCGATGGCGGTGATGACATCGCCCTGCTGCAATCCCGCGGCTGTGGCAGGCGAGTCCGGGACAAGCGCGCTCACGATGAAGGTCTTGAAATCGTCTCCTTCAGCCTTCAGGATGAGGCCGCTGGCGTCCGCGGGAAAAGGATCGGCAAAGTGAGAGTTGGGCTCGAGGGTAAGCGTCCTGCCGGGATAGTCGATGGTGACGGTGAAGCGCCGCAGAAGATTGCCGCCGAGGTTGACGCCGATGCTGGCCATGGCGAGCGAGCCCTCGGTGTCCTGCGAGAGGGCGACCAGGGGACGCTGCAGTTCGTACCGGCCGAGGCTGATGCCTGCGATCCGGGCCACCAGATCGTTCGATTCACCCTCGCCTATTCCGTGGGAGGGGCTCGGCAGTTTGTCCCGTACATTTTCCATCAAATGGTTCGCTTTGGTCAGCGGTGCATTGATGATGGTGCCTCCGGCGCCGGTATCGACGGTAAACCTGGTTGGAACAGGCGCAAGGCCGGACACGGTAAAGGCTCCGGCAAATTGCGGATCGTAGTTCATCTCGAGCGTCGTGTTGAACACCTGGCCATCTCCGGAGCGCCTGGCTGCCGCGGGAGAGGAGAAGGTAACGATTTTTCTCTCATAGTCGAACTGGACCACGAGATCTTTCAGGACGTCATAGCCTATGTTGCCGTAGAAAGGCCTCCCGATCAGCGGCCACAACCCTGCGAACGAGAGCGTGTTGGCGTCGTCGGTCGAGAGCGTCAGACCTGCGGGAAAGGAAAATTC
>DATAVY010000297.1:0-2348 GCA_036267495.1 Edaphobacter sp. | reverse complement strand
CTCGCGCACAAAGCGGTCCATCATCTCCTGCGCCTGCGATCCGGAGGCCGGACCGGCGCGCAGCAGCTTCATCGCTTCGATGCGGTCGGAGATGGTATGGCGAACGCGGTACACCTCGCCCATGCCGCCATAGCCGAGCGTCCCGGCGATCTCGTAATCGCCAATGCGGGTTCCGGGTGTCCATGCCATCGAGAGCAGTTATACCCCCAGAGCCGCGGCGCTACACTATCATTCCCTCGGAATCATTCCCTCGGGAAAAACCGTTAAAGAAGCCGAGAAGAAACGGTTATCGAGCAGAGTGTGGGGTTTCTGCGCTCGTTCACGCAACTCCTGGCGCGACTGCCTTTCGTTTTGCTGGCAGAAGCGCTAACAGGACAATTCCGATCACAAGGGATACGATCACATCGGTAAAGTTCCGGTGGACGCTGTGAATCCACGCTTCCACGGTTTGAATAGCCATCACCACGGCATGGGAGATGTTCCACCAAGCTGCGAGAGCAATCATGGAGCGATGCTCAGATGGTCTCCTTGCGGCCACGAGTAGAAAGATCCCGACCGGAATAAAGAAGCTCAGAAACATCGGATGGACCTCGTTCTTCCGCTCTAAAAGCCAGCTGGAATGCCGCAGATCCATATATAGAAAATAAATTTGGGCTAGATTCAACAGCCCAACGATCACCAAGACGATCTGTGTTAGGCGTTCTCTTTTCACGTTGACCTCGTTTGAGCGAATTTTGTTGCGAGCGCAGCAGCGGCAAAAACAAATCTGCAATGACGCTGCGGATCTATCGCGTGGAAATACTCAAAATACAGTCAACTGTTGCAACCAGGCCATTACGCTCATCGCCCCTGCATTCGCGGTCGGCAGGTGGCCTCCGAAAGACATGGATCGTTCGGGTACGTTTTTGAGCAATCCCGCAGTTAAGAATAAGAGATTTCAGCTTCCCGTTTGCGGACGATCCGCTCCGAACTAACGGCGGCTTTCACCCCCCTGACCAAGTCCACGCCTTCCAGATGATGATCGAGGTGCACACCGTTTCGATCGTCCCGAAGAAAATGTACGATGGAAACATATGCTCGTGCCAGGCACCGGTGACCAGAGGGAAAACGAATTGCATCGAAACGACGGCTAAAGTCTCAATGCCACCAGCAGCGATATTCGCCAGCCGGTTCGCTCTAAACGGAAGCAGTCGAGACGCCAGAATCATCGCGATCGGTATTTCCATCAAGACCGCGGACCCCAGCAGAGTCCACTGTGAGAGATGTGGAACTGGATCTTGCGAGCCAACAATAAAGAACAGGGCAAGCACGTCCGCATACAGGTAGTTCAATAACGCGAAGAGCCACAATTGAGACAACCGCTCCTTTGTGTCGTGCATGTCAACCTCCTACGAGTCTCCTTTTGCTGCGGCTAGGGCGCAAGACCTGACCCAGGCAGTGTCGGCGAATCTGCTCTTCCTGAGAACACAAGTAGGAGTAAGCAAGCAGTGCGAAGCCCACGACAAATGGGATCAGTGCGACGAGGTACACGGATTGGGGCGAATTGATTGCGCGCAGAAAAATCATCAGCCCCAACTCCGACCAGGTCATCAGACCGCCCAGTTTGAGATTCTCCCGGCGCAGGTAGATGAGATAGCGGACGAGACGGAACTGATACTCGACCAGGTCGTGCAGCAGGGCGATGTCTCTTTGACGAAGACCGCGTGCGATCCGCTGCGTATCGGTTGTCACAGCCTCCGCCCATGTGCCGTCGTATTCAAGCATACGAAGCGTATACGGAGCAGGCTGCTGAAATTACGCATGTATAGGAAGATTCTGTGAATAGGGAACATCGTCGCGCTCGATACGGAGGCTAGCCTCCGGGAGCGGTCAATCCTCGAACCAGCCGCGAGCTGAAGGCCATGACGCAGCACAGCGCCATGACGCAGACCAGAATCGCGGTCAGCCCGGCATGCTGGCCCACGAAGCCAAGTCCCGGCGGCCCGGCGAGGAATCCCGCGTAGCCAATGCCGACGGTGACCGCGATGCCCGCGCCGGCCGGCACACCGGGGACGCGTCCCGCGGTGCGATAAATAATCGGCGAGCCATTGGCGATCCCCGCGCCGACCAGCGCAAACCCGAGCAGCCACCACAGCTCGTTCGTCATGTGCTGCCAGCCGGTGCCGATCACCACGCCCAGCCCCGCCGCCGCCAGCAGCCCGCCCACAAGCAGCGTGCGCTCTTCGCCCGCGCGCTCGACGATCGAGTCGCCCGTCAGTCGGCCCGCGACCATCAGGGCGGCAAACACCGCATACCCATATCCGGAGACGCCCAGGCCCGCACCGCGCACCACCCGCAGATACAGTCCG
>DATAVY010000296.1:0-9311 GCA_036267495.1 Edaphobacter sp. | reverse complement strand
TCAAACGTCACCAGCCGCCCCACCGCCTCTTCTGCCAGCAGCTTTTGCACCGTCCGAAAATCCCCATCCCACCGCCGGTTATGAAACGGAGCCAGCACCAGGCCCTTCTTCTCCGCCAGCTCCTTCAACTCACCAGCCTCCGCGCTCGTCGCCGCAAACGGCTTGTCGATCACCACATGCTTTCCCGCCGCGAGCGCCTGCCTCGCCAGATCGAAGTGCGTCTCGTTTGGCGTCCCCACCACAATTAACTGCACCGCCGTATCCTTCAGCGCCTCATCCACCGACCGCAGAATTCGCGCCTTCGGATAAGCCTTGCTCGCCTCATCGCCCTTCCGCTGCACGATCGCTTCAAGCCGCAACCCCGGCACCGCACTCACAAACGGAGCATGAAACACCTTCCCCGCCAGCCCGAACCCAATCACAGCAACCCCAATCTCAGCCATCCCGCTCTCCTTTCATTCCACACCTAAAATTTTCACGCTGAGCGAAGCACCTGCATTTTGTATCAAGGTACCCCAAGGCTTAGCCATGGGTCTCTCATGCCCGCTCGCCGTTGGGGCTTTAACCCCTGGGGTATGCCTTCCTTGCCACAGGCACGAATTTGGAGTGCCCGAACGATCTGTCGTCACTCCTCTAACCCGTAATCTCCTTCAGCGCCGGATAAATCCTCCGGTACCGTGCATAACCGGCATCCATCACCCGTGCATCCTTCGGCTGAATCGTCTCCGCCACCCGCACCGTCGCCGCACAAGCCGCCTCCACACTCGGCCAAACTCCAATCCCGGTGCCGGCCAGCAAAGCCGCGCCAAATGCCCCACCCTCCTCCGCCTCCAGCAGCTCCACCGGATGCCCATACACATCCGCCTGAATCTGCCGCCACAAAGCCCCCCGCGCTCCACCACCACCCAGCCGTATAGCCTTCACAGGTACACCAAGTTCTCGAAATAAAGTCAAAGTATCCCGCAAACTAAACGCCACACCTTCAAGTACTGCTCGAACAAAATGTCCCCTTGTATGCGAAGCCGTAATCCCCACAAAGGCCGCCCGAGCCTCAGGATCAAGATGCGGTGTCCGTTCTCCAAATAAATAAGGCGCCCACATCAAACCATCCGATCCCGCAGGCGCCCCCCCCGCCAGCGCAATCAACTCTTCATAGCTGCTTCCCGGCGAAAACGTGTCGCGAAAATAGCGCAGACTCAGCCCCGCCCCATTGGTCACACCCATCACATGCCAGCGCCCCGGAGCGGCATGGCAAAACGTATGCAGCCGCCCCAGCCTGTCCTTGATCGGCGTATCTGTCGCGGCAAACACTACTCCGCTCGTCCCAATCGTGGCCGAAACCGATCCCGGTGCCAGAATTCCCATCCCCACCGCACCCGCACCCTGATCACCCGCCCCCGCTGCCACCGGAGTTCCCGCCGCCAGCCCTGTAGCGCCTGCCCCGGCATCACTAATTCGCGCACAGATCTCCGGCCCCTCAAACAGTCGCGGCAGCCAGGCCATCGGAATCCCCGCCGCCTCCGCCACCTCCGCAGACCAGCGCCGGTGCGCCACATCCAGCAGCAGCGTGCCGCTCGCCTCCTGCATATCCATCGCAAACTCGCCAGTCAGCCGATAGCGGACATAATCCTTCGGGCACAGTACATGCGCAATCTTCGCGAAGATCTCCGGCTGATGCTCCCGCACCCATAGCAGCTTGGTCAGCGTAAAGTTTGGCAGCGCAGGATTGCATGTCAACTCAATCAGCCGCTCAAATCCGATCTTCTCCGTCAACCAGTCGCACTGCGGTTGTGTCCTCTGGTCGCACCAGATCAGCGCCGGTCGCAATACTTTGCCCGCCGCATCGAGCATCACGCATCCATGCATCTGCCCCGTAAGCCCGACAGCCTCGATCTCAGCCCCCGTCAGTTCGCTCGCGGCCATCGCCCCTGCAATGGCCTCCCGCGCCGCCCGCCACCAGTCCTCGGGGTCCTGTTCCGCCCATCCAATATGTTGCGATTTGACCGCAGCATGTTCACTGGCAAACGTCGCCACCACCCCGCCGGAGCGGTCGATCAGCACCGCCCGCGTCCCTCCCGTTCCCACATCGACGCCTAATACCATCGCGCATCATCCTCAAACCAACTATTTCAGAGTGTACCGAAAGATATTTTTGAACACTTCCTCCCGGCGAACGCATCACAATGTATGCAGAAACCTTTATGGCAAAGCAGATACACCCACCAGTCTCTCCTCGCTTTCCATAAACTAGTCGAAGGACCAAATCCAGTTGCAGGTTACGATTGACCGTATGAGTAAAAGCAAAACTGTGCGCAGCGCCCTCGCCCTGTACCTGTCCGTAGGGCTCTGCCTGCTATTTGGCGCAGGTTTGGCGAAGATGCACGCCCAGGCCACCGGACCAGCGCAACAGAAACAGCCAAGCGGCGCCGGCTCCGCTACTGATAGCTCCCCCATCGCAGGCGCCCAGCAGAACCTCTACAACGCCGCCGGCCAGAATGGCGCGCAGCCAACTCAGGATTCCTTCCACGGCAGCATCGTCAACGGCAAAGCGACCGGCGATGTCATCGACCTCTCTCTCGACGACGCCATCCAGCGTGGCCTCCGCCAGAACCTCGGCATCATCCTCCAGAGTTCAGCCCAGAAGAACGCCAATGGCCAGCGCCTGGAAGAGCTCCAATCGCTCCTCCCCACAGTCAACGCGACCGGAAGTATCGAAGTCCAGCAGGTCAACCTCGCCGCCTTCGGCCTCAAATTTCCCGGCCTGAATCCGATCGTCGGCCCCTTTCAGGTCGTCGACTTCCGCGCCTATCTCACCCAGAATGTCGTCAACGTCTCGGCATTGAAAAACTACCTCGCCGCGAAACACAACTTCGAAGGCGCAAAGTTCACCGCTGAAGACGCCCGCGATCTCGTCGTTCTCACCGTCGGCAACGCCTACCTTCTCTGCATCGCCGACGCCGCGCGCATCGAAGCCGTCAACGCCGAACTCGCCACCTCAAAGGTCTCACTCGACCAGGCCACCGCCGCCCACGACGCCGGCACCAGCCCGCGCCTCGATGTTCTCCGCGCCCAGGTCGACTACCAGAACGAGCAGCAAAGCCTCATCTCAACCAAAAACAATCTCGAGAAGGACAAGCTCGCCCTCGCCCGCACCATTGGCCTTCCGCTCGATCAGCAGTTCCGTCTTACCGATCTCGTTCCCTTCAAGACGCTCGACAACGTCGATCCTCAAACTGCCTTTACCCAGGCTCTCAAAGCGCGCAAGGATCTCGCCGCCTACGCCGAGCAGGTCAAAGCTGCGGAAGACGAAAAATCCTCCGCCCGCGCCTATCAATATCCCGTCGCCAGCGCTGCCGCCGACTACGGAGACATCGGCACCACCCCGGGCCACTCCCACGGTACCTTCTCCGCCACCGGCCAGATCAGCGTCCCTGTCCTTCAGATCGCCAGGACCCGCGGACAGGAGCAGGTCGCCGACGCCCAGTACGAGCAATCCAAAGCCAGACTCTCCGACCAGGTCCAGCAGGTCAATCAAGACGTACGCGACAGCCTCCTCGACATCCAGTCCGCGGCAAAGCTGGTCGACTCGACCCACTCCAACGTGGAACTAGCCAACCAGGCCCTCAGCGACGCCCAGCAGCGCTATCATGCCGGAGTCGCCGACAATCTGCCCGTCTCCCAGGCGCAGTCGCAGCTCGAGCAGGCCAACGACCAGTACATCAGCGCGCTTTACCAGCACAATGTAGCCAAGCTCGCCTTGGCCCGTGCGCTGGGCGCGGCACAGACAAATTACAAAGATTATCTCGGAGGAAAGTAACTTGCCAGAGCAATCGGAGCACCAGGATTCCCAGACCGCCCAGATCAGCGGCACCGTGCAGATCAAGCAGAACGACGATCGCCACGCTGACCCGCATAAGCCGGACGAAGAAGAAGCGCCGCCACCGCAAAAATCCGGCCGCAAGTTCATCATCATCGCCGTCGTCATCCTCCTGATCATCGGAGCGGCCATCTTCTACTGGCGCTCCACCTACACCGAAGACACCGACGACGCGCAGGTCGACGGCGACCTCTACCAGGTCAGCTCCCGCGTCACCGGCCAGGTCGTCAAGGTCTATGTCGACGACAACCAGCGAATCCAGGCCGGCCAGCCCATCGCCGAAATCGATCCCAAGGACTATCAGGTCGCCCTCGAGCAGGCGCAGGCCAACCTCGCCAGCGCGCAGGCCGCCGCCATCCAGGCCACCGTGGGCGTACCCATCACCAACGTCAACGTCAGCACCAGCGTCAGCACCACCAGCTCCGACGTTCAGAGCGCCGCCGCAGGCGTCGACCAGGCCCGCAAGCAGGAAGCCGCAGCCGAGGCTCGTGTTGCCGCCGCCAAAGCCAACGCCACCAAGTCCCGCCTCGATGTCGAGCGCTACACTCCGCTGGTCCAGAAGGACGTCATCTCCAAGCAGCAATATGACGCCGCCGTAGCCGCCGACGCCTCCAACCAGGCCGCCGTCCTCGAAGCCGAAGCCACTCAGATCGCCAATCAGGCCATGGTCACCCAGTCCCTGCAGAAGCTCGCGCAGTCCCGCTTCCAGGCCGCGCAGTCCGTCAGGACCGGCCCCGATCAGGTCCGCGCGCAACAAGCCAAGGCCAACTCCGCGATGGCGGACGTCAAGCAGGCCCAGGCCAAAGTCGATCAGGCCATGCTCAACCTCGGCTACACCCACATCACCGCCCCCACCACCGGCATCGTCAACAAAAAGAATGTGCAGGTCGGCGCCAACGTCAGCATCGGCCAGGATCTCCTCACTGTCATCCCGCTCACCAACCTCTGGGTCACCGCCAACTTCAAAGAAACGCAGCTCGCCAAAATGCAGCCCGGCCAGGATGTCACCATCAAGGTCGACGCCCTCGGCGGCCGCAAGTTCCACGGCAAGGTCACCCAGATCGGCGGAGCCACCGGCTCGCGCCTCTCCCTCTTCCCGCCCGAGAACGCCACCGGCAACTACGTCAAAGTCGTCCAGCGCATCCCCATCCGCATCGACTTCACCAATCTTCAGCAGGAGAACGGCGACTATGCGCTGCGCCCCGGCATGTCGGTCACTCCGGATGTCGAGGTCAAATAAATCGGGAAACCGCACCATACCTCATCGCATCTGAAACTGGAAAGAAGAGGTGCAAACATGGCAGTTGCAATCAAGAAAATCACCAACGACGCGAACGTAGCCCCACAATGGCACGCCCACGCCAGAGAAATTCAGAAGTACGGCTCCGTCATCGAGGACATGCCCCACCCCCTCAGCGCCAAAGTCCGCGCCGACATGGTCGCCAAACTCAATCAGCTCCTCGCCGACTCCATCGCCCTGCGCGATATGTACAAGAAGCACCACTGGCAGGTCTCCGGCCCCACCTTCTACCAGCTTCATCTCCTCTTCGATAAGCACTTCGACGAGCAGGTCGAAATGGTCGACACCATCGCCGAGCGCGTCCAGCTCCTCGGCGGCGTCACCATCGCCATGGGCGGCGACGTAGCCGAAACCACCCGCATTCCACGTCCAACCCGCGGCAGGGAAGAGGTGCCCGTCCAGATCTCCCGCCTTCTCGAAGCCCACAAAATCATCATTCAAAGCTGTCTCGACATCTCCGAAGCCGCGGACAAAGCCGGCGACCAGGGCACCAACGACCTCGTCGTCAGCGACATCCTCCGCCCCAACGAGCTGCAATCCTGGTTCATCGGCCAGCACCTCGTCGAGATGCCCCTCATCCTCGAAAAATAAAACCAGAAAAATAAAACCGGAAAAATAATCTAGAAAAATAAATCCAGATTCGGCAGAAAACCGTCACCCCCACAGCCCGTCGCGCAAAGCGTCCGGGCTGTGTATCTTTATAGGCAGACCCGCATCCAACTGCCGGTCCGGCTCATCTATTAAGTTAACTTCACACGCTCAGTAAACTCCCATGCCGATCGCCATCGTCTTCTTCGTCCATTACGCGTACCTGATTATCTTCCTCTGGGTGCTCGTGGAGCAGATCGGCATTCCCATCCCCAGCATCCCCGTTCTCCTCACCGCCGGCACACTCACCGCCACCCATCGCATTCATCACGTCTACGTTGTTCTCGCGATGCTCGCCGCCTGCATCCTCGCCGACACCGTCTGGTTCTCGCTCGGCCGCCGCTACGGCAACAGCGTTCTCAAGCTCCTCTGCCGCCTCTCCTTCGAAGCCTCCACCTGCGTCAGCAAAACCGAGAACTACTTCACCCGCCGCGGCGCCGTCACACTGCTCTTCGCAAAGTTTGTCCCCGGACTCTCGACCGTAGCCGCGCCCATCGCCGGCCAGACCGGCATGTCCTACGCGCGCTTCCTCGCATGGGATATCGCCGGTTCCCTCATCTGGGGCGAAACCTTCATCCTCGCCGGCCGCTTCTTCGGCGATCTCGCCAAAAAGAGCGGACCGTTCTTCGCCTGGCTCGGGCACTTCGCCTTCGTCATCTTTGTCCTGATGGTGCTCGGCTTCCTCTTCCATCGCGTCTGGAAGCAGCGCAAGTTCCTCCAGCAGGTCCGCGAGCTTCGCCTCGAGCCCTCCGAGCTCAAAGAGATGCTCGACGAATCCGAAAAGCTCGGCACCCCCTCGCCCTTCATCGTCGACCTCCGCCACCCGCTCGACTATCTCCCCGATCCCCGCGTCCTCCCCGGCGCGCTTCGCATCGGGCCCAACGAACTCAAACAGCACAGCGAGATCATTCCCCGCGACCGCGACGTCATCCTCTACTGCACCTGCCCAAGCGAAGAAACCTCCGCCAAACTCGCTCTCCAACTCCACAAGATGGGCGTCTACCGCGTCCGCCCTCTGCGCGGCGGCTTCGACGGCTGGAAGCAGGCCGGCTACCCCCTGGTCGACTACGTCACCGACACACCCACCTCCGAAGTCGTCCAGAACATCCTCCCCGCCACCCCCATCCCCCTGGTCTAGTTGCAAGTTGCAACTTGCAACTTGCACCTAACAACCTGCAACTAGCAACTAGTCCATTCGAAAATTCACCGTAATCGTCGTCTGTACCTCCGTCGGCTCTCCATTCAGCCGGTAAGCCTGATACCGCGCCTCCCGTATCGCATCCAACGCGGCATTCTGCAGCATCGCCGGCCCGCTCACCACATGCAGGCTTTCAATCGTTCCCCTACGCGAGATCACCGCCTCCACCACGACAGTCCCCTGCACGCCCGCAGCCTTCGCAATCGCCGGATACACCGGCCGAATCGGTGCAAGCAGCATTCCCTGCATCACCCCAGTCGAAACATTGACCAGCTTAGCCGCTCTCGCCGGAGCCACTGTCACAGCAGGCCCATGCGTATCCCCGATCCCCAATCCAGCCGGCAACCCGTCAGACACACCCATCCCGCTGTTGCCGAACGGAGCCAGTGAAGGAGCAGTATTCGCAGCAGAATCTCTATCCGGCAACAACGTCGCAACCAACGGCCGCATCATGATCGGCGTCACCATACTTGAAGCCGAAGCGGAAGCCGCACTCTCTGTCGTGACCACCGGCACAACTGGCTTCGGCATCAGCGGCACCACAACCCTCGGCGCCTCCAGATGAAACGGCAACGCCTCCGGATGCAGCAAAGGCAGCGTAATCGCCACTCCGGCAATTGCAGCCTGCAAGCCGATCGACGCTAACATCGTCCAACGCTTGCTCGAAGAGACCTGATAACCCCGCGACTCAACCAGACTATCCTCAAACATAGACGCACCCTCCAATCCAACTCCGAGGTGCGCATCCAGCAAGGAATGCGGCCATTACTCCTTTTAGACACCGCCGCAGACCTTCCATGTTCCCGAAAGCGGAGTCATGACACGATTGCTTGGCCTTTTGACCTTGCCTTTGTCGTTTTCTGGGTGTCATTCCGCTTTCTGTACGGCTTTCCACGGCCCCGGCTTCTAACCCTGTCATTCTGAGCGAAGCGAAGAACCCCCGCATTTGCCGTTGCTGTTGCTTTTGTTCTTGCTGTTATTGTTGTTTTTGCCGTTGCCGTTGTCGTTGCCCTTGCCGTTGTCATTGCCATTGTCCTTGTCATTGCCGTTGCTTTTGCCCTTGCGTTGTTGTTGCTGTTGCCTTTGCCATTCGCCTTCGTATTTTGGTTGTCATCCTTCGCCGCAGGCGGAGGATCTGCTGTTGCTGTTGTCCTTGCCGCCATCCAAAAGTTTTCCCCAATCCAGCTCATCATGAGCGAGGATGATCCCATGCCAATCACCATTCGCCCCGCCGCACAATCCGACATCCCGGCGATGGCCTCCATCCGCGCAAAACAACGCGAGACCGAGGCCTACTGGCAACGCCGCATCAGCGGCTATCTCGACGGAGAACTCTTCCCGCAACAGGCCCTCGCTCCTCGCGCAGCCTTCGTCGCCGCCGACGGCGAGCAGGTCGTAGGTATCGCCGCCGGTCATCTCACCCGCCGCTATCGGTGCGACGCCGAGCTCCAATGGATCGACACCATCGAACAACGCCGCCGCCAGGGAATCGCAGGCGCTCTCCTCCGAACCATGGCCCATTGGTTCCTCGAGCATAACGCCCGCAAAGTCTGCGTCGATCCAGGCAACATCGCGCGCGCCTTCTACGCCAACTACGGAGCCCGCCCCCTCAACCAGCACTGGATAGTCTGGGACGACGTCGGTATCCTCATAAATTCCCCACAATCGCCTCCGTTTGAGCGATGATTGGAGCGGATGCACCAGGCCACTAATCTGATCTCTGCCCATCACTCCGACACTCTTCCATCGCCCGCCCGCACGAGCGTCACCACCGCAGCGCCTGCCCGCGTCCTCTCCATCGACGTCCTTCGCGGCCTCACCATCGCTCTCATGATCCTCGTCAACGATCCCGGCGACTGGGCCCACACCTACGCCCAGCTCGATCACGCCACATGGAACGGCTTCACTCTCACCGACCTCGTGTTCCCCAACTTCCTCTTCATCGTCGGCGCGTCCATCATCCTGTCACTCCAATCCCGCATCTCTCGCAGCCCCGGCGGCAGATTAGACAGCGCAACTCGCCGCACCCTCGCCCTCCACGTCGTTCGCCGCTCTGCCACCATCTTCGCGCTCGATCTCTTCTTCGGCCTCTACCCCCACTTCCACTACACCCACCTCCGCCTCTTTGGCGTCCTCACCCGCATCGCTCTCTGTTATCTCTGCGCCGGTCTCATCTGCCTCATCACCCAACGCGCCCGCACCCTGCTCGCAATCGCCGCCGCACTTCTCATCGGCTACTGGGCGCTGATGCGCTTCGTTCCTGTTCCCGGTTTCGGCATCCCCACGCA
>DATAVY010000295.1:0-6388 GCA_036267495.1 Edaphobacter sp. | reverse complement strand
GTTATTCAAGGTTAAAGTTCCTATTATCAGCGATGCATGGGGGTAAAGTCTTCATTTAATTGAGGAAAAGCGAGGAGTCACGAGAGCTTTTTCTCTATTTTTGGGGGTATGGGAGGAGCTAATTTGTCAAGTGCCTCTGCTTTTTTTGTTGTTTGATGACGTGCGAATTCCGGCGGAAAATTTTCAGGGCAAGGAAGGTGGACATCGCTTCGGCGGATTGTCCCGGATTCTCTTTGGCGGAAGGTAAACCGCAAAAGCAAATGCGGGGGTCCTTCGCTTCGCTCAGGATGACACGGTTTATGGGGGCAGCGGGGACAAGGCAAGGACAACCAGAGATTCCTGCGGAAGTGACAACGTCTCGGGGGCAGCTGGAGCAAGGCGAGGACAGAGGCAGGTTTTGCGCCTGGGGCGGAGCTGACAAGTTAAGAGACAAGCGACTTAAAAGACAAGAGACAAGCGAAAGCGATGGTGGTCAGGCGGTCGTCGTGGCGGGAGCGGGGACGGCGAGTTCTTCGCGGGTTTGTTTTGCTCCGGCGACCCATAGGGCGGGGTCGATGTCGGGGAAGACACCGTCTCGGCGCTCGATCTCGACAAGGCGATCGTCTTGCGCCCTGGTGAGTGTGCCGGCAGATTCGAAGCTCTGCCAGATGGCTTTGATTTCGTTGAACTGATCGTTGTGGGTGAGGAAGCGGATCTCGGCGTAGTCGCGAGCGGCTCCGGTGGTGATGAGGAACTGCCAGTCGGAGGATTCGAGCAGGAGAAGCTCGCGGCAGAGCTGTTGCATGATGCGCTTGCCGAGGTCGGAGTTGCGCCAGCGGCCTGCGGTGCAGACTTCGCGGGTGTAAAGCTCGGCGGGGTAGATATGGGTGTAGGTCCAGGAGGTTTCGGGGTTCATCCAGACTTGATTGTCGCCTCCGGCTCCCCAGGAGCCTTCGTGCATGGCGATGAAGCCGGCGCGGGGATATCGGTCGAGGTATTCGGAGCAGGAGATGAGCTGAATGCCGGTGGCTCCGCCGCCTTCCATGTCGTGGAGGTTGCGGGCGATGGCTTCGAGCCAGAGGGGACCTTCGAACCACCAGTGGCCGAAGAGCTCGGCATCGAAGGGGGAGCAGAGGATGGGCGGAATCTCGTCGTTGAAGCCGGACTTCAGGGCTTCGTAGACGAGATGGACGAAGTTGGAGGCGTGGCCTTTGACGCGTTCGGCGGCCTGCTGGGGGTAGTAGGGAAGCTTGTCGCCCATGTCGACCTTGGGACCGGTGACGCGCCAGTAGCGATGACCGCCGGGCCAGCGCTTTTTGTGGAAGTCGAGATAGACGCCGTCGCCGGGGTAGCCGGTGTCGCCGGACCAGACCTGAACGCCGGTGCGGGGGTCGCGGGGGAAGATGGTGGCGGCGTAGCGTTTGTCGTAAGGCCCGTCGACGTAGTAGGGCTGGTAGAGGGAGCGATGCGGCTCGTGGGTCATCTGCTCGACCTTGGGGTCGGTGGGGACCTGGCCGTTGAGGAGCTCGTAGGGCGAAGGGATGCGCTCGGACTCTTCGACGAGATGAGTGTCGACGAAGAAGAACTCGATGTCGGATTCGGAGAGGGCCTGTTCGACACCGATGCGATCGAAGCCGGGAGGCGTGGGGCTGCCGTCGGCGTTGGGGACGGGATAGTTCCAGAAGCCGGCGGGACGGTAGCCGCACTCGGGGGCCCAGATGCCGCGGGGGTGTTTGCCGATGTGGCGGATGTGGGTGTCGACGGCGGTGCGAATCTGGGCACGAACGGACTCGTCGGTGCCGAGCAGCGGCATGTAGCCGTGGGTGGCTCCGCAGGTGATGATGTCGATCAGGCCGGTGTCGTTGAAGTGGCGGAAGGCGCCGATGATGTCGTGATTGAAGCCATTGAAATCTTCGAGGGCCTGCGAGAAGAAGCGATGCCAGAAGCGAGCGGTCTCGGCGAGGTGAGTTTCGCCGGATTGGATGAAGAAAGCCTCATCTTCGCGGGCGGCGACGATTTTGCGGCCGAGGTAGTTGGGGAATTCCGCGATGAAGACGGGGTGAGAGAGCTGCTCAAGCAGGATGGGCGAGAGATTGAGATTGCAGTTGAAGCGGATGTTGTCGCGCTCGAGGTTTTTGAGAACGCGGAGGAGCGGGAGGTAGGTTTCTGCCGCGGCTTCGTGGAGCCACTCCATACCGTGAGGCCAGGTGCCGTGATTGACGACGTAGGGCAGATGCGCGTGCAGGGTGAAGGTGAGAAAACCTGCGGGGCGGGTTGCCGATGCCTTGGTCAAGACAGAGTACCTCAAATCGGGAGTTCGGCTAGGGGAAAGGATGGGTGTTCGGGGACTGCTGCCTCGATTTTACACCGTATCACGATGTTTCCTTGATCATCAACGCGGCTGGCCGTGCTACCCGCCGCATAAAGAATTGGATGCAATTCCTATTGCGGTGGATTTGCGGAATGGGGTTGCAGAGTGGGGTTCCCAATCGTGCCGTCGGTTTCCCGGGTGGGCACTTTAAGCGAGAGTGTGTTGGTGAGATTGAAACGAACGAGGGTTTCGGATGGGATCTGGACCTGCTCGCCGCGGGTGACGGTATTGGCACCGGCTCCTACGCCGCCGCCCGCGGCTGCTCCGATGGCGGCGCCTTTGCCTCCGCCGAGTATGCCGCCGAGGATAGCGCCTACAGCTGCGCCGCCGCCGACTTTCTGGGCCGTGTTGGCGCCGCGGCCCTTGCCTTTGACGCTGTAGGGATCGGTGGTGACGGTGAGTTTTTCTCCGCGGCGGGTGATGGTGGTGAGCTCGATGGTGAGCAGTGAGTTGCCTTTGTAGTGGGCGGCCTCCTGGACAGCGGCGACGCGGCCGGAGACGGGCGTGCCCTGGCGAAGGACGACCAGGCCATCGGCGAAGACGTCGGCGGCGATGGTGCCGGTGAAGAGATCGCCCTGTCTGGTGGTGGCGCTGTCGAGGGTCTCGGTGATGCGGATGGGAATGGTGGTGTCGGGTGGCAGAGCGATAGTGCGAAAGGCGGGAGGGGGCGGCGGAGCGGGCGGCAGCTGCACGGGTGGAGGGGGCGCAGCCGCCACTTGCGGGGCTGGAGGTTCAGGGGGAGACGGCGGAGCCTGGCGGGTAATCGGGGCAGGTTTCAGTTTAATGGGTGGAGCGGGTTTTGCTTTGGGTGGGGTGGGCGGTTTGGCGGCGGGCGTGGGCGGCGGCGGAGGAGCTGTCAGCGCGATAGCAGGGGCGGCTGCCTGAACGGTGAGATTGTTGACCACCGTCCTGATGCCTGGAACCTGGGCAGCGTCAGCGGAGGCGAGAGACCGGGCGGCCTCGCTGCTGACGGCGCCGTTGAGAGTGGCGATACGATCCTTGACGGAGGATTGGATGGGTTCGGTGCTGAGAGCGCCGTCTCCGGCGATGCGGCTTTGCAGGGCGCCGGTCAGGCTGGCGTCGTCGGCAGGCGCCGCGGAGGAAGAGTTCTTGCAGCCTGAGAGGCCGAGGGCGAAGAGGAGAGCAGCTGCGGCGGCCAGGATGGCGTGGATTGTGCGGCGACTTTGTCTGACGTACATACTCTTGGTTTCCTCGATCGAACCGATGCGCCTCACGAACAATGTAAAACACGGAACTGCTATCCGATGCAAGGCTTCATGAAGAATTTCCTATAGAGGCAAGCCGGTTTTCCATGATGGCTCGCCATTCTCTGTGTAGGACGAAGGAAATTGCCGGAGGTGATAGCGCCCCGGGATGGGATTCGATGGCGGGCGTGACGGCAACCTAATCGAAGGGATGGGCATCCACGTAAGCATACTGCGGGTGGATTGCCGGTTGAAGAGCGAATCACGGTATGCTGGAGAGATTGAAATCCGGCCATGGAACCGGACGCAGAGTGAGAAATTGAGTTATAAAGAAAAGAATTCAGCATTGAAATAGAAGAGGAGACGAGCATGTCAGAGAATGACAACGAGAGTGGAGTTAGCGGATTGGGATGGTTCCTGGCGGGGCTGGGCGTAGGGGCTCTGGTGGGCGTGTTGTATGCTCCGAAGGCCGGCAAAGAGACTCGTGAAGATCTGGTGGCGAGCGCTCTGGATGCGAGAGACCGGGCAGCTGTGCTGGCGCAGCAGGCTCAGGACAAGGCTGCGGCGTTGACCGCGCAGGGCAAACAGCAGGTAGGGGAATATGTTGACCGCGGCAAGGAGTATTATGAGCGCGGACGGACGCAGTGGGCCCAGTATGTCGAGAAAGGCAAGGGTCTGGTTCAAGAGCAGCAGAACAAGGTTTCGGCTGCGATCGATGCAGGCAAGGATGCATATGCCAGCACAACGAGTGAACCCGGTTCGTAGGTTGGATTGAGGTAGACAGGGCCCGGTCAGCCTTTTTTGGGTGGCCGGGCCTTATGATTGTTGCTCATATTTTTTTAGAGAGCGAGAGACGATATGGAAGTTGCGCGAATCGTGATGTCAGGAATGTGGATGCAGGACCCTGGTTCGCTTTCGTCGGGGAATTCGCGGCTGCTGCTGATCTTTGCCGGCATGATCGCGGTCGGGATGGTGGTGCAGGCGATTGCGGTGATCGTGATGGCGGCGGGAGCGGCTAAAGCGAGTAAGCGAGCGCTCGATCTTGCCGAAGAGATGCGGGACAAGATTATGCCTGTGGTCGCAAGCACGCACGACATTATTCGCGATTCCGGACCGAAGGTGAAGATCATCACGGAGAATCTGGTGGAGACGAGCCATGTGGTTCGCGCGAAGGCCGCGGAGTTCGACGCGACGGCGAGCGAGTTGAACATGAAGGCCCGAGCGCAGGCGGCACGAGTGGATGGGATGATGACCGGAGTGCTGAATACGACGGCGGATATTTCGGAGACGCTGCAGCGGGCTGTGAGGGTTCCGGTGCGAGAGTTTGCGGGATTGGTGAATGGGTTTAAAGCCGGGTTGGATGTGCTGGTGGGACGGGCGAAGGAGTTTGGGCGGGGCAAGGGGAACGGCGCGCGGGGGCGGGATACGGAGTGGTGAGCCGCTAGATGATCCAGCCGCCGCCGACTACCTCGTCTTCGTGATAAAAGACGGCGGACTGGCCGGGGGTGATGGCGCGCTGGGGCTCGTCGAAGCGCGCGTAGACGGTTGAGTCGTCGACGCGGGTGAGGGTGGCCATGGCGGGGGTGTGGCGATGGCGGACCTTGGCGGAGACGCGGATCGGCTCGGTGAGTTGGGGGATGGAGATCCAGTTGAGGCGGTTGGCGAAGAGGTCGCGGGAGAAGAGATCTTCGTTGGGGCCTACGGTGACCTGGTGGGAGTCGGGGTGGATGGCGAGGACGTAGAGCGGGTCGGGTGAGGTGAGGCCGAGGCCCTTGCGCTGGCCGACGGTGAAGCTGTGAATGCCCTGGTGGCGGCCGATGATCTCGCCGGTGGTGGTGACGAGCTCGCCGGATGAGTCGGGCAGAGCTTCGTGCTGGTCTGGGTTCTGTTCGGCGAGGTAGGCCTTGAGGAAGGCGTTGTAGTCGCCGCCGGGGATGAAGCAGATCTCCTGGGAGTCGGACTTTTGCGCGACGGCGAGGCCTGCTTCGGCGGCCATGTCGCGAACTGCGGGCTTCTGCATCTCGCCGAGGGGGAAGAGGGTGCGGGAGAGCTGGTCTTGAGTCAGGCCGAAGAGGAAATAGGTTTGGTCCTTTGACCTGTCGGCGGGGCGGGAGAGGATCCAGCGTCCGCGTGTTTCATCGTAGTGATTGCGGGCGTAGTGGCCGGTGGCGATGCGGTCGGCGCCGATCTGGCGGGCGGTGATGAGGAGCTGATCGAACTTGAGGTGGTTGTTGCAGAGGGTGCAGGGGATGGGGGTGCGGCCTGCGAGATATTCGCTGACGAAGGGCTTGACGACTTCGGCTTCGAAGCGGGCTTGTTGATTCACGACATAGTAGGGGATGTTCAACTGCTCGGCTACGTGGCGTGCGTCGTAGACATCATCGATCGAGCAGCAGCGGCCCTGGACTGCTTCGGGCATGCCTTCGTGTCCGGCGAGGCGGCGCTGGTTCCAGAGCTGGAGGGTTAGGCCGATGATCGGATGGCCCTCGGCGCGGAGGAGTGCGGCGACGGCGGAGGAGTCGACTCCTCCGGACATGGCTACGGCAATGGTCTCGGGCACGGGCATACTCTCTCTATTTTCGCAGATATCGCAGGCGGCAATGAGATGTTGAGGTCAATCGCTTTTGCCCGGCTCTTTTGCCCCGGCTCTCAGCGTCTTCTTCGGCGCGCGTGATGACTGACGGGATGCACTGGTGCCTCAGTCCAGACCTGCGCTCCCCCCCTCGGCCGAACGGCCGTCAGGTCTACCCGGAACGGTGCTGCCGGATGGCCGGCAGACAATGCCTTCGCCAGCCCGTCACCGAAGTCAGGCAGCGTGGCTCCAAGCGCGAGC
>DATAVY010000294.1:0-10975 GCA_036267495.1 Edaphobacter sp. | reverse complement strand
TGCACCTTGTCCTGCTCGAAGCCTTCCATCGGCGCGGTGTCGTATCCCATCACCTCGGCCATCAGCATCATGTGGGTGAACGCCAGCATCACCATCTTGTTCAGCCAGCCCTGCATCTGCGCCGTATTGAAGCTGGAAAGATAGTTCGGCACGGATATCTGAGCCTGCGCCGCATAGCTCTCCGGCATCCCGCCCTTGCGGCCCAGTTCCAGCATCAGGTCCAGGTCCTTGCGCCAGGCATCCGCGTCGCCGCAGGCCACAATCACGGCCGAGGCCTCCTCCACCTTGCCCTGGTTGTAACTGGCCGCGCGCAGCCTCTTCTTCTGCTCTGGCGACTGCACCACGACAAAACGCCACGGCTGCATGTTATATCCGCTCGGCGCCAGCAAACCCGCTTCGAGAATCTGTCGCAGATCGTCGGCAGGAATGGGCGTGCCATCGAAGCTCGGCGTCGCCCGTCTCTCCTGGATTGCCTGGCTCAATGTTTTTTTGTTCTTGGTCATCATTCTCTTTCCAGCTTGCCTTGCCAACAAGGCGTCAGTTGAATCTTCGGAAATCAATGCGTTGCGACAGAACCATTATCATCCTGCGAAGACGATTCTCACCATAGCATCACGCAATTAAGCGGTCATCAGAAGATTGGACCGATTCGCGGCAATCAGTGAATCTCGCTCATCGCCTGCTCCGTCGCAAATGGGTTCTGCCCAGGGACATTCGTGACGATCCACACCCCGTGAAATGGCTTGCGCATCTCCGGATACGCTGTCAGCAACGCAACCATCGCGTCCAGATTGCGTTTACGAGCCGCCGCCGGATCGGCTATCGGATCGGCCTTCAGGTGAGCCATGATGTCGATCTTGTCCTTGGCCAGCGAATCGTCGACTCCCAGCGCGGTAAAGTGATACTCCACTCCATCCGGTCCTTTCACCACTAATGGAGCATCCGGACTCACACCCTCCGATAAGGCAGGTGGCGCTGCAGCGCTTGCCTCCGCTTTCAACTTCTCGAGATGCGTGGTCTGAATAAAATTTGCCGGAGTCAGCAGACTCTCTGCCTGCTGATAATAGAGCCACGCGTTCCAATGCTCCTTCTGCGCCGTCATGGTGCGCGCCTCAGTCCAGTACCATAGGCCGTCATGTCCTGCCGCCGACAAGGGCTTCGGATAAAACCCTGCCATGGTCCACCGTGCCTGATCCTGCCGCAGCAGAAAAGACAATCGCCATGGCGTGGTGATATCGGTCACGTCGACGATCGCAAATCCATAGCGCCCGGGAGCCAGCCCCGAGATTGTGAAATCCGCCTCGGCCACCGTCTTATTTAACGAACAAAAGAAATTCGCATCCGGCAGCGATCCGTCGGCTCCGCGCTTCAACTGGGCCCCATCGAGCAGATAGACCTGCTCCACAACCGGCG
This sequence comes from Edaphobacter sp., assembly GCA_036267495.1. Taxonomy (GTDB): domain Bacteria; phylum Acidobacteriota; class Terriglobia; order Terriglobales; family Acidobacteriaceae; genus Edaphobacter. Next base: position 9,562 of record DATAVY010000294.1, on the reverse strand, counting down.
TACCACCCTTCACCTTTGCGGACGTGTTGCCCACTACCGGTCCAATACCCGTAAAATCCTTGGCATATTCGGCGGCCGTTGCTGCCTGCAACCCGCTCACATCGTCCGCCTGGACCTTCTCCGCCAGACCATGCGCCGCCGCCGCCAGAGCATCCCTGTCCGCCGATGTCATCTGCGATTGCGTCGTGCACACCTCAGCCGAAGCGACACTAACAGCCAGCATTGCCGCCATCTGCACTAATATCTTGATTCTCATCATTCCATCCGCCATAAGCCCATTACCGATATCTCAACGACTCGTCAGAAGGCATTGTCAGTTTACAGCCAGTCCTATCGATCGTCATTGCTTCGGAGCACTCGCAGGAATGCGATAAGCCCTCTGAGGACTGACATTCTCCGTACTCGCCGTGCGCACTCTTTGATAGATTCCGTGAATCATGAAGAAAGCTGGGCCATCGGCATAAATTTCTTCATGAAGAATTCTGGCGACAAAGAAAGTATGGCTACCTAGCTCCTCAACGTCTTGCACCTCTAATTCCCTGACCCGCAAGGCAAACTCAGGCACCGGAACGCCAAATCCGCTCGAGTCTTTGACGTGAAATGGCAGTTGGTTCCAATCGATCGAAGCTTGTAAATGATGTCGAGCCAACTGCCGGGCCAGGTCGGCTTTCTCGAAGGGAATACTGCTCAGCGCAACTCTTCCGGATCTCTTCACACATGCTGATGCCTGCCGTTCCCTATTCAGCGCCAGTGAGAAATAATCGCCGCCTAGATGCCCCATCAGGTTCATCGGGAATAGGTTCCCGCCGTTTTCTTCCATCGTAGTGACCAGAACCACTGGACGCGGACAGATGAACATCACCATCATCGCGTGTTCATCCGTCGCGGACATTCGCACATTGGGAACCTTCTTGTCCCTCCATCTCCAGTACGCCTGTTGCAGATAGTGTCCCCAGAAGCGAATCTTCGGCACACAATAGTTCACGCAGCTTTTGACTCGAAAGAGGCCGAGATAGGATTCTCCGGCCGGAATTGTCATGTTGAATCGAAGACCAATCTTCCCCAGCAAACGTTGACTGCCCGCTCGTTCACGCAGCTCCAGGACAGCCTTGTCCCCGCCATACTGCTCCTTAAGCTTTTCAAGGTTGTCGAACGGGATGCAAACGGTGAACGGAGAAGCACACGCGATCGAGTGAAGGTGAGTCACATCTCGCGGAGCGCCCTTTCCATACAGCCACACAGCAATCTCACTCTGGGGCTCACGGATCGCGACAGTCACTTGCTGTGGCAACGTCTCGTTTCCCAGCACAAGCCATTTCAACAGGCTCTTCATCGAAGATGCCTCATTCAAAGGTCACCTACACGCTCGAACTCCAGGACAACGCAATCGGCCAGGTTCCGAAACAGGGGCAAACCTTCTATCGTTTGATCCAATGCGGCAAGAACCCCGATAGCACGCGGAAAACGCCGCGCCCAATGCTCCATGTATGAAGGAGGAACCATGATCCCAATCCCCCTCCACCTGCGCAATCGAAATCCTGGCGCAAACTGGGAACAAATCTCCTTGACCGAGGGTCGATGAATCTTGAGTGCCGGCGATTTGTCTATACCGGAGGCCTTTTCTCGAAGACGCCGGAAGGCGAGTTCAGGCTTCTTGTGCAGAAGGAACCAGACAATCTCCCACAGTGCGAAGCGGCCGATCATACAGAGTAATAACGGTGCCCCCGGCTTCAGCCGTTTTGCGAGTTGTACTTGCACCGCGGCCAGATCGTCGACGCAGTTCAGCCCCGAAAAATTCGAAAACCCGCCGTCGAAGAGGCCCCGGTCGTCAAGGTCTCCCAGGTTTTCAGTGGCCAACGCGAAGAACTCCACCCTATCGCCCACCTCAGCGCTTGCTGCATGCCGCCGCGCCTTCTCGATCATCTGCGGAGATAGATCGCACGCCACAAGCTCGACCCCTTGTTGTGCGAGAAACACCGCATCCAGGCCCGTACCGCAATTGATCTCGAGAACCCGATTCCCCTTGCCGAACAAACGCTGCAGCTCCCGCCACATCGCTTTACGCCGCGTCCTGCCGATGATCGTTCCCGAAAAGACCTCTTCGTAATTCTCCGCGGCAGCGTCCCAGTAAAGCTGGGCCGCCTGGATCGTGCCATTATCTTCCTTTTGCAATGTAGCCATCATCGCTCCGATCGCCCCCCGGGCCAGAATCATCGGTACTCGAATGCAGGGCAGCGAAGCCATCGCCAACCGTGAACAGACTTTACACCGCGGTTTCGAAAGAGATGTCATGAAAATGTAATTCCAGCTTTACGCCGCCGGATCGCGGTAGACTATACGCAACGTGTAGTTCCGACGGATTACTTTCCCCTGCCGTGACGCGTCTTACAAGCCACATGCATCGCTTCGCGCCAATCCGGTTCACCGCAATCGCAAGCCTTGCGTTCGCCGCATCGTTGCTGGCGCAGTCGCCTGCCACTCCCCCGCCAACATCCCCTGCCTCAACTCAGCCTTCATCCACCCTGCCCGCGACGCAACCCACTACCCCCGCGTCCGCTCCTCAACCTCTCACACCGTCGCAACTTCCACCGAAGCGAGCTCAGGTCACCTACGCCGGCGGCACGCTCTCCGTCTCGGCCGACAACGCCAGCCTCAACCAGATCCTCCGGCAAATCTCCACGGATACCGGAATGAAGATCACCGGCGGCGTCAAAGATGAGCGCGTCTTCGGCGAATACGGACCGGCGCCCGCGGATCAGATTCTGTCGGCACTGCTCGACGGCACCGGCAGCAACATGGTTCTGGTTCATGGCGACGGGCCAGCGCCCGCCGAGCTTATCCTCACGTCGCGCTTGGGCGGACCAACGCCCCCAAGTCCCAACTCCGCTGCCTTTAGTGAAAGGACTGAGCCCGCTCCTCTCCCGCAGGCGGAGCAATCCACGCAGCCGGTAGCGGCGGTACCCATTGTTCCACCCGTTACTCCAGCCGCGGGCGCGCCGAACGGAACCAATCCGGACAATACCTCCCAGCCGCAATCTCCCAACGGAGTGAAGACGCCGCAGCAAATCTACGAAGAACTGCAGCGCATGCGTCAGCAACAGCAGCAACAAGCCAAGCCGCAGTAGTCTTCTTCCCGGAAAAAAAAACGGGGCAGCTGTCAGGCATGCCCCAGGTAAAAACTCGAAAAAAGAATTTAGCTCTTCGCCGCCTGGGCCGGCGCCACCACGCTGCGGGCCCCGTTTTCCGCCGCCACCTGTCTCACATGTATCTGAAACGCCCGGAACATCGATATACAAACCCCGTAAGCCATCAGAACGCCGACAGCCAGCGAAGCCAACACTGCACAGACCAACACAATCGAAGTCACACCTGCTCCTGAAAATCTCAAAAATTAATAATTTCCCACCGAAACCGTTCTTATCGGCGCAAAATTCACTTCCAAAAAACTGTTGTTATTGTTGCAAATCCGACAGTGAATACAATGACCCGAATGTGTATCGCTATTGCTCCTTCGGATACATACTTCAGGTCATGGGGTTGTCCCGCCGTCGAAATCACCGCGGCACGCTGATATGCCTCGCCCCGCCAAATGCCGTATTCTAGAGACTTGGCCGTACCTCGCCAGACAACGCACATGGGCATCACACACATCACCGTCCGCGGCGCGCGTCAACATAACCTGCGCAACGTCGACGTCTCGATTCCACGTAACACCCTCACCGTAGTCACCGGGTTATCAGGATCGGGAAAGTCCTCGCTCGCCTTCGACACCATCTACGCCGAAGGCCAGCGCCGCTATGTTGAAACCCTCTCCGCTTATGCCAGGCAGTTCCTCGACCAGATGGAGCGGCCCGACGTCGACGCCATCGACGGCCTCTCTCCAGCGATCTCGATCGAGCAGAAGACCACCTCCCGGAGCCCGCGTTCCACCGTCGGCACCATCACCGAAATCTACGACTATCTTCGCCTTCTGTACGCCAGCGTAGGCCAGCCCCACTGCCCGAACTGCGGTCGGCCCATAACTCGCCAGTCCGCCGAACAGATTGTCGAGCGCATCGCATCCCTTTCTCCCGGCGAGCGCATCACCGTCTTCGCGCCCATTGTCCGCGGCCGCAAGGGCGAGTTCCGCGAAGAGCTCGAAGCGCTCGATCAACAAGGCTTCCGCGCCCGCATCGACGGCGAGATGGTGGAGTTGACCGAAGGCATGCGCCTTGAAAAACGCAAGAACCACACCATCGAAGCCGTAGTCGATCGCATTATCCTCAAGCCTCTTCCGCTCGTTAGCGCGAATGGACAATTGAAGTACGACACCCGCCGCCTGGAAACCTCCGTCCTCAAAGCCCTGCAGATGGCCAAGGGGCTCGTGCTTATCGCCATCCACGGCATGGACGAGACACTATATTCCTCCTCCATGGCGTGCCCGGACTGCGGCATCAACGTCCCGCGCCTCGAGCCGCGCAGCTTCTCCTTCAACTCCAACTACGGCGCCTGCCCCAACTGCCACGGCCTCGGCAGCATCTACGACTTCGACCCCGGAAAAACCATCACCGACTGGTCGAAGCCTCTTCTCGACGGCGCGATGGGTCCAGGCTCCGGCTCCGCGTATCTCCTCCGCCTCATCAAGCTCGCGGCGGAAAAATACAAGATCGACATCAAGCGGCCCTTCGACCAGCTCACCGGCGAGCAGCAAAATCTCTTCCTCTACGGCCCTCCGCGCAATGAAGCGGGTCGCACGGGATTTCATGGGATCTTCGACTATCTCCGCGCCAATCTCGAAGACACCAAATCCGAGGGCTATCGCGAGTACATGATGCAGTACATGTCGGCCAGCCTCTGCCCCGTCTGCAAAGGTCGCCGCCTCCGCCCGGAATCGCTCGCCGTGAGTGTCAACGGCGCAAGCATCGCCGATTTCACTGCGCTTCCGCTCGAACGAGCGCTGACCAATGCGAAAGCCATGAACTTCAGCGGTCGCGACCGCATCATCGCCGACCGCCTTCAGCGCGAGATCATCGAGCGGCTCGAGTTCCTCAACGCCGTGGGTCTCGGCTATCTTGCGCTCGACCGAAGCGCTGCCACCCTCTCCGGCGGCGAAGGACAGCGCATCCGACTCGCCACCCAGATCGGCTCGCGGCTCCGCGGCGTCCTCTACGTGCTCGACGAGCCGTCGATCGGCCTCCATCAGCGCGACAATCAGCGTCTCCTCAACGCCCTCGAAAACCTGCGCGACCTCGGTAACACCGTCCTCGTCGTCGAGCACGATGAAGACACCATCCGCAAAGCCGACTACGTCCTCGATCTCGGCCCTGGCGCCGGAAAAAACGGCGGTCACCTCATCGCCGATGGCACGCCCCAGCAGGTCATGGACAACCCTGCGTCTCTTACCGGCCAGTACCTCGCCGGCAAGATTGAAATCCTCGCTCGACCCAAACCCCGCGAACTCACCGGCAACTGGGTCACCGTCGAAGACGCCCACTCCCATAATCTCCAGAACATCACCGCCCATTTTCCCCTCGGCGTCATGACGGTCATCACCGGCGTCAGCGGCAGCGGCAAATCCACTCTGGTCAACGACATCCTCTATCGCGCGCTCGCCAAGGAACTCTACGGCTCCCGCGAAGAACCCGGGCAGCACGGTCGCGTCATCGGTATCAATCAACTCGATAAGGTCATTCAGATCGATCAGTCCGCCATCGGCCGCACCCCGCGCAGCAATCCCGCAACCTACACCGGAGTGTTTGCAGCCATCCGCGACCTCTTCGCCATGCTTCCCGAATCCCGCGAGCGCGGTTACAAACCCGGCCGCTTCTCCTTTAACGTCCAGGGTGGACGCTGCGAGGCCTGCCAGGGCGAAGGCCAGCGCCGCATCGAGATGAACTTTCTCCCCGACGTCTACGTCCTTTGCGAGATATGTAACGGCCGCCGCTACAATCAGGAGACGCTCTCCGTCAAATTCAACGGCTACTCCATCGCCGATATCCTCGACCTTCCCATCGCGGACGCCGTCCCGATCCTCAAAGACATCCCCGCGGTCAATATCAAGCTCCAGACCCTGGTCGATGTGGGCTTGGGCTATATCCATCTAGGGCAGTCAGCCACCACGCTCTCCGGCGGAGAAGCCCAGCGCATGAAACTCGCCCGTGAACTGTCGAAAAGGCAGACGGGGAGAACCCTCTACCTGCTCGACGAGCCCACGACTGGCCTTCACTTCGACGATGTTCGCAAGCTCCTCGAAGTCCTCCACCGCCTCACCGATCTCGGCAACACAATAGTCATCATCGAGCACAATCTCGACATCATCCGCAACGCCGACTACGTCCTCGACATGGGCCCCGAAGGAGGCGAAGGAGGCGGCCGCATCATCGCGCACGGCACACCCGAGCAGGTCGCCACCGTCGCCAGCTCCCACACCGGCAACTTCCTCGCCCGCTACTACGCCTCCCACACCTCCGCCTTCACCAGCCGCAACGGAACCAGTCACGCCGGACCCCAGCCCCTCACCATCGCCGCTGCACCCGATGCCATGAAAAAACTCAAATCCAAATTCATCCCTCCGGAAAAGAAAACCGGCCGTGCCAAAGCCGGAGCAGCGAAACCCGAAGAAAGAACCAAGCCAAAAGCCAAAAAGAAGTTCACAATAAGCAAGACGTCCAACAAAAAGTCCTGAAGGAAGACCGGAAGCTGTACTCTCATCCCGCAAGAACAAGCATGAGCGATCTGACTCCCAATCCGTCCCCCGCCGTACGACCCTTTACCTCGGAAGAACCCGCCGTCACCGTACCGGTCTTCCGCCCACCTGTCAGTCCCGAAGACCAGACCGCATTCTTTCCCCATGCCGAAGGGACTCCGCCACCCGAGCCTCCTGTCCGCATCCCCCACCTCGGCCACGCTCTGCTCTTTCTCGCCATTGCCGCCGTCATTCTTCTTCTTATCCAACTCCTCGGGCTCGGTCTCACCCACCACGCTGCGTCGCTTGGAAAAAATTCCTTCGACGCCAAATTTCTCGTAGGCTCCGAAGCTCTCAGCTATCTGGCCACTCTCGCCCTCTCCTGGTTGATCTTCCCTCTACTCTGGAAGCGTCCTTTCGCCGACGGCATTCATGCTAACTTCGACGCGGCGGGGCGCAACGCCCTTCGTCTCATTCCGATGGGCATCGTGCTGTCCTTTGCCATTCAGGCAATCTCCTCGCTCACCACCCTGCCCAAAGACATCCCCATCGATAAATTCTTCCGCACCCCGTCCGACATTTGGCTCGTCACCGCGTTTGGCATCCTGCTAGCGCCGCTCTTTGAAGAGATCTGCTTCCGCGGCTTCCTTCTTCCCGCCTTCGCCATCGCCTATGACTGGCTCTCGCTACCCCGCACCCCGGCCGCCCGCGAAGCGTGGCACTCCAGCAACAAGCTCACCACGCCCGCTCTCGTCTTCTCGGCCGTTCTCACCAGCATCCTCTTCGCCGCCCTTCATGGCCAGCAGACAGGTTATGCCTGGCCTGTCCTCACCCTGCTCTTCTGCGTTTCTCTCATCCTCTGCTTCGTCCGCCTCCGCCTGCGCTCCGTAATGGCTTCTACCCTCATCCACATGAGCTACAACACCACCATCTTCCTAACCGCTTTCATCGCCACCGGAGGTTACCGCCACCTGGACAAGATCGCCCACTAGCCGCTCTTTTCCGTTTTCTATCCATCAGCAATCCACAACACCCGCTCTTTGTTGCCCAAGAGCCTGCCTCATTAAAGGTCCAACGGAGCTTACTTTGCCGCTGTAGTTGTATCTCCAGGATTTTTTGATTCGTTTCTATCCGCAATAATTATTGCTCGTGGTAGTTGCGAATGAGGCCGCCGTCGATGATGTAGGTGGACCCGGTGCAGTAGGCGCCGTCGTCGGAGGCGAGGAAGAGAGCGACTCCGGCGACTTCTTCTGGGGTTCCCATCCGGGCTAAAGGAATGTTGGCCAGAAGGGCGTCGAGTTCGGATTTGTTGGTCATCATTTTGGTGTTGATGGCGGTGGCGATCGCGCCGGGGGCAATGTTGTTGATGGTGATGTTGTAGGGGCCCAGCTCGACGGCAAGGTCGCGCATCACCATACGCATTGCGCCTTTGGAGGCGCAGTAGGTGGAGAAGTGGGGAAAGACCATGTCCTCGTGGACGGAGCTGATGTTGATGACGCGACCGGGCTGTTTGGCTTGAATGAGGGGGCGAACGAAGGCCTGGGTGAGAAAAAAAGCGCCCTTGAGATTGACGTTGAGAACGGCGTCGTAGTCCTTTTCGGTGACCTCCCAGAAGGGAGCTTCGATCTCGATGCCGGCGTTGTTGACGAGAATGTCGCAGCGTCCGAGCTGGCTGTAGGCCTGATCGATGAGGGTCTGGGTGTCGGCCAGGTTGGAGACGTCGGCGTGGACAAGGATGGCCTTGCTGCCGGCAGCTTCAATACGAGATTGGGTGTCCTGCGCCTGATCGAGGTGATCGCGGTAGTCGACGACGAGAGAGGCTCCTTCGCTCGCCAGGCGGATGGCAATGGCTTTGCCGATACCTGAACCTGAGCCGGTAACAATGGCGACCTTTCCTGCGAGACGACCTGCCATGGCTTGCCTCCTTGCCGAGAAGGAATGGGTTGGTGCAAGGATCGACGGCTACACCTGCCCGTCTCGGCATTAGGTTGTTATTTTGTCGAAGATCTCTTCGTGCCTTCCTTCTTGCGGGTCTTCGAGGTGGACTGCTTTGCTGCTTTTTTGCCAGATTTCTTTGCCGATTTAGATGGAGACTTTTCTTTTTGTTTTGCGATGATCTCGGAGAGTTGGGTTTTGGCTTTTTTTAACTCTGCCTTGCGGGAGGTTGATAGGTTTTTACCGGCGCGATTGATGTAGAAATTTAGCATGCGCATGCCCGAGGCCGGTCCTTTAGGCGAGACTTTCTTCGAGGCTAGCGCTTTAGCTATAGCCGACGGGCTCCTGTTGAACAGGCCTTCGTCCGGGTGCGTTGAGTCGGTTGTGACTTTCGCGGACCATTTCCTTTTTGTTGCCATCGGGGCCTCCTGGGTCGGTGCTTCTATTCCCGGTGCTTCTATCCCTTCCATCCCTAAGATGCGGGCGGAGGACTTTTCCAGGCGACGCCTGCGAAAGAAATTGGTGAGGAGCGCGCCGCACTCGTCGGCGAGGAGGCCGGGCAGCAGTTCGAGCTTGTGATTGAGTCGAGGATGATTGAGAACGGACAGAACGCTGCCGCAAGCTCCGGCTTTGGGGTCGGGAGCGGCGTAGACCAGACGGCTGAGGCGTGCGTGGAGAATTGCTCCGGCACACATGGCGCAGGGTTCGAGAGTAGCGTAGAGGGTGCAGTCTTCGAGACGATAATTTTTTAGTGCGAGACCAGCTTCGCGGAGAGCGACGATCTCGGCGTGGGCGGTCGGGTCGCTGTCTCGGAGGACTCGATTTTGACCTCGGCCGATGATTTTGTCTTCGTGGACGACGACTGCACCTACCGGTACTTCGCCGTAGGCCTCAGCGGCGTGGGCCTCGGCGATGGCGGCACGGAGGTGGGTGAGGTCATCCACTATGCGGGTTCCTGCTGGG
>DATAVY010000293.1:0-27368 GCA_036267495.1 Edaphobacter sp. | reverse complement strand
AGGGGCGGTGGCGTCCTGTGGTGTTGAAGGAGAAAGCGTGACGGTGACTTCGCGGAAGCGGGCGGAGAGGGCGGGCATTTCTTCCGAGAACAGGAGGCTGCCGTTGTGCAGGAAGGCGACGTGGGTGGCGAAGCTTTCGATTTCGGCGAGGTCGTGCGAGGAGAGCAGGATGGTGCTCTCAGGCGCGCGCTCGAGCAGACCTTCGATGAGTTCGTCGCGGACGAGAGGATCGAGGCCGGAGAAGGGTTCGTCGAGCACGATCAGCGCGGGGCGGTAGGCGAGAACACTGGCGAGCGCGACCTTCATCTTCATCCCGCGCGAGAGATGCTTGATCTTGCGGTCGAGCGGGAGATCGAACTGGCGGAGGAGATGCTGTTCAAGCGCCGCGTCCCATGTGGGATAAAAGGGGCGGAGATAGCTGAGGAAGTAGCTGACAGACATCCACTCGGGGAGCTCCTGATTTTCGGAGACATAGCCGATGTGAGTGAAGACCTCTCCGCCAACGTTCGCGGCGGGATGGCCGAGCACCTGCGCATTGCCGGCGGTGGGACAAAGGATGTTCATCAGGAGCTTGATGATGGTGGTCTTGCCGGCGCCGTTAGGGCCGACGAGCGCGTAGATAGCGTTTTGCGGGACGGTGAGGTCGAGGCCCTGGAGAGCAGCAGTGCGGCCGTAGCTGCGGGAGAGGTTCTGGGTTTGGATTACGGGGGTCATTTCTTTCTGCGGCCTCCAGGATCGGGAGTCGTTGGGTCTTGTTCGTTGCTTGCGCCGGGGCCGGGATCGGGAGTGAGGCGGTCCCAGTGCTGGGCGATGCTGTCGGCAAGGTCGTCGCGGGCGATGCCGAGGCGTTTGGCTTCGACGACAAGCTGCTCGACCTCGCGCGTGAGGAGCTGGGCGCGCTCTTTGCGGGTGGAGTCTGGACGGGCGGCGACGACGTTGCCGATGCCGGGGCGCGTCTCCAGAAGCCCGTCGCTGACCAGTTGCGCGACGATCTTGTGCGCGGTGTTGGGATTGATCTTGAGCTCGCGGCTGAGGGCACGGACGGAGGGGAAGGGATCGCCGGGGAGGAGCTGGCCGGAGATCATGGCCTTCTGCGCGGCGTAGACGACCTGCTCGAAGAGCGGGACGCCGGGCCGGAAGTGGACGCTGAAGGGAATCACATCTGTACTATTACACATAGTACAGATGAATGGGAAGATTTATTTGCAAGCAAAATTCCCAAAATGGGAATCCCTCAAAAATAAATCCGGGAAAAGTGGCATGTTTTTCGAGCAGGAAAAGTGACCGTCAACTTACCAGCTTTCACCAGCAATCCACCACAAATTCACCATGAAAAAACCACGTTCTGCACCCTGTTTTTGCCAAAACCCCCAGCAAAAACGCGCATTACCGGCGCCAGAAAAAATTACCGCAAAAACATCGCCGAAGTAGCGAGGTTTGCTGTGCCCGGCAGTGGGTCGGTGAAGGTGAGGCGGGGGCCGAGAGCGCGGGTGAGGTCGGGGATGTCGTAGTGGCGCAGGACGCCGGGAAGGATATCTTCTGGCGCGTCGATGGGCATGGGCGCCTGCATCAGGCTCGCATAGCTTTCGAGGGTGTGATCGATGGTGATGTGCTTGATGCGCGGGTCAAGCACGGCGGCGTGCAGAAGCACGAGGCCGAGATGGCCGCTGGCCTGGGCAGAGATTCGGCTGGGATCGCCGGTGGTGCTGCCCTGCACGAAGTTGACTGCGGCGATGACATCGTCAACACGCAGACCCAGAAGGGTTTTGCCGACGAGCTCGGCGCGCAAAGTAGTGAGGTAAAAAGGCCCGAGGATAGCGGCCTTGGTCTCTTCGTTGCCCGGCGGTGATGGGCGCGGAGCGATGACGAGGACTGCAGTGCCGGCGTCGGCGAGAGCGCGGAATTTTTTGATCTCTTCGGCACGCGAGGGTTCAAGCGCAACGCTGAGCGAGTCTTTGAGGACGAGGAGGATGGGATGTTTGCCGTCCGCAGGACGGTAGAACTCGGCCTGAATGGTGATGCCGGGAGCGGTGGCAAGAGTGAAGCGGTGGCGGACGTGGACGTCGCCTTCAGGTGGCGAGGGCAGCGGCGGAGCTTCCGTGTTAATAGGCGGAGTATCGCCTGGTCTTACGGTAGCTTGAGTGACTTCGCGGATAGCTTGCTGGAGTTGCGGTGTGGCCAGGGGTTTTGGTTTGGGCAGGGCGGCGTAGCGTTTCAGCGTAAGGGTTTGGACGGTTTCGCTGTGGGGATAGGAGGTCGAGACCTGACCGGTTGGCGTGACTTGCAGAGCGTCTTTGGGAAGCGTGCCAGGTAAAGCGAAGGGATTGGTGCCGGGCGCGGGTCGTGGGGGAAGGATGGGCGCGGCATCGGAGTGGGCTAAATGAGTTAAGAAGAAAGAGACGATCTGGCCGGTGATTGGACCGAGGTTGCCATGGCGGCCGATGCCGGTGATCCATTGCAGATCGGCTGTGGCTGGGATGGAGTTGGAGGTATCGGGGTTGAGGGTGGGGCCGGTGGGAATGCCGGGCTGAGAGTTGTTGGTTGGCGTGCCGGCAGATGCGGGATCGAAGATCGAGTAGAAGCGGCGGGATTCGGTTGCGGTGGCGAGTGCGCCGGTGTAGGGGAACATGTCCTGGGCGGTGGAGATGATGGCGTAGGGGCGCGGGGCGGCGACTTCGACCCAGTCGGGGAAATCGAGACCGCTCGCGATGAAGTTGGGGACGGATTGTTCTGCGTCCTGCGGGCCAATGGCAGGAAGGAGCGTGTCGAAGCTGGTGAGATAGCAGGCTACGGCGATGGCGTGAACGCGGGTGTCGAGTGCGCCGAGGAGCGCGGTCATGGTGCCGCCGCCAGAGCAGCCGAAGGCTCCGATGCGGTTGGGATCGACTTCTGGGCGAGAGAGGAGATAGTCGACGGCGCGGATGCTGTCCCAGACGACGATTCGCGCGGGGGCATCGCCGATGAGGGTGGGCTGGAGGCCGGCTTCGCCGTGCTCGCCGGTTGCGGCTTTGAGGAGAGTCTTCGTGGGATCGGCGGGGTCGGCATACTGGAGGCGCTCGCCTTGACCGATCGGATCGTAAGAGAGAACGGCGAAGCCATTGCGGGCGAAGGTGCTGGCGAAGGTGTAATCGGTGGCTTTGCCGGTGAAGCCATGGCCGGGCGAGACAACGATGGCGGGGAGTTTTTGTTGCGGGGCGCCGGGATTCGTTCCGGGTTTGGCGTCGGGGAGATAGAGGAGCGCGGTGACCGGGAAGTTGGGTTGAGATTCGAAGAGAATTTTTTCGATGCGAAAGCCGTCGGCCTGTGTGGTGCCGAGAGATTTTGCATGGAGGGGAGTTTTTTCGGGGAGAGTGCCGATGAGGGCAAGGAGTTTTTTGCGAACTTCGCGCTGGCGAGTCTCGGCCTGGGCGCGGGTGGTGATGGCGGCGATGGTGGCGCGGCGGGCGGAAGTTTCTTTGGCGGCAATCTCGTCGAGGTAGTTGGTGAGCTGGGTGCGGCCGATGTTGGCTGGATTGTTGGAATCGGGGCGGACCGGTGGTGGAGCGGCAAGACGAGCAGGGGCAGGTATTTGCGCGGGGAGGATGGCTGCGGCGAGGAGAGGGAGGATGAGAGGGAGGATTCGCATCGTGCTGCTTTGATACACTGCGGCGGCGGGGCAGGTCAACAGGTGGTCATACCAGTTCGGTACAGAAGTGAGCTGCGGCCATGACCGACGCGTCTCTGCTAAGAGTTTATTCATCGTGAAGCGCCGGAACCAGAGCGCAGGGATATGCGTAGAAGAGCAACGACTGGTAAGGACAAGCGGATGGATACTGCAAATTCCGAAGAGGGTTTCGTGCGGCGAAGCGACCCGCGTGCCGATACTCTTGCGCTGGCAGGAATTGCGGTTGCAGTATCAGTGATTCACGTGCTGACGAATGGGCGCTATGGGTTTCATCGCGATGAGTTGCAGTTTTTGAGCGATGCGCGGCATCTGGATTGGGGGTTCGTGGCTTATCCGCCGTTTACCCCGTTTGTGGAGCGGATTGGGCTTGAGATTTTCGGGGTTTCGATGGTGGGACTGCGGTTGTTTTCGGTGATTGCGCAGGCGCTGGCCATTGTGGTGACGGGGTGGATGGCCTGGGAGCTTGGCGGTGGAAGGCTGGCGCAGGTTGCGGCGGCGCTGGCGATGGCGACTTCGGGGCTGCCGGTGTTCGAGGCGACGGAGTTTCAGTATTCGACGTTCGACTATCTGTGGTGGGTGTTGATTGCTTATTTTGTGGTTCGTCTGCTGAAGAGCGAGAACCCGCGATGGTGGATTGCGATTGGCGCGGCGATCGGGGTTGGCTTGCAGACCAAGTACACGATCTGTTTTTTGATTGCGGGGATCCTGGGCGGGATGTTGCTGACTCGTGCGCGGCGATATTTTTTGAGCGGGTGGTTCTGGGGTGGAGTTGGAGTGGCGTTGCTGATCTTTCTGCCTAATTTTTTGTGGCAGGCGCGGCATGGATTTATTTCTGTGCACTTTTTGCGGCATATCCATGTGCGCGATGTGGGCGAGGGACGGGCCAATGGATTTTTGCGTGATCAGTTCATCCTCTGCGCGAATTTGTTTGCTGCACCGTTGTGGATCGCGGGGCTGGTGAGTTTTCTTCGGAGTTCGCGGTACCGGTTGTTGGGGTGGATGTATGTTATTCCGCTGGCGCTGTTTGTGGTCGGCAAAGGACGCGGGTACTACATGGCGGCGGCGTATCCGATGTTGCTGGCGATGGGTGCGGTTGCCGGAGAACGCTGGGTGAGCCGGCTGAAGCGTGGATGGGGGATGGTGGTGGAGGGTGTATTTTTTGCCGGGCTGGGCGCGTGGGGGGCGTTTGCGTTTGCTCTGCTGGTGCCGATTGCGACGAGCGGGCCGCTGAAGGATTTTGCGTTGAAGAACAGTGGCGATCTGCGGGAGGAGATCGGGTGGAATGAGTTGGTGAAGACGGTTGCGGGGATTCGCGATTCCCTGCCCCCGGAGCAGCAGACGAGTGTTGGCGTGCTGGTGGGGAACTATGGCGAGGGTGGAGCGGTGGAGATTCTGGGGCCGGCGTATCATCTGCCGATGCCGATCAGCATGACGAACTCGGCGTGGCTGCGTGGGTATCCTACGCCGGCGCCGACGACATTGATTGTTGTTGGGTTTTCGCAGAAGGGCGCGGATGAGATGTTTTCGGCTTGCCGGCTGGCGGGGCATAACGGCAACTCCGAAGGGGTCAAAAACGAGGAGAGCGAATATAACCCGGATATCTTTATTTGTGGGCCACCGCGGGTGCCGTGGCCTGAGTTCTGGAAGACGCACGAGAGATATGGGTGAGTGCGGACCCTGCGCTGAGTGAGGATTGGCGAGTATATTTCGTCAATCAGGAACGTTCGGATCGACGAAGAGGGTTTCCGGGAAACGCAGATGTCAATAGCAGAGGACCGACCACCTGCCTGTGGATAAAACACTTGTTCGGTTTTTGTGGTGAGTTGTGGTGAGTTTTAGGCTTTCAGGGGGACTGCCTCTGGTTTTGTGGTGGAATTTTGGGGGGTCAGACGTGGGAATTGCGCTTTTTTAAGCACAGAATACGTGGACAATTTGTGGTGAATTCGTGGTTCTTGTGTGGAATTTTGCTGGTGGGAAACGACGACAACAAGGACCGGGGTGAATTGTGTATCTTGTCAGCCGCTCCCCGGTGGTCTTCGTTTTTGGCGGGCCTACGCATCGTCCCATTCGAGTAGACCCGTGCGCCGCCACTCACCAGAACTTTCTGCCATCTTTCACGCGTACCGAGCCATCGCAAGGTCCACGATCTCCCCGATCATTTGGCTATAGGAGAGGCCGGATTTCTTTGCAGCCATGGCAAACTCCTGTCCACCGGAGAGCCATGGGTTCGGATTCGCTTCGATGACATAAACCTCTCCCTTCTTCGACAGGCGCATGTCAATGCGGCCATAATCTCGAAGCTTGACGGCGCGATATGCCTTGATCGCGGTCTCGGTGAGCTTGGTTACGGTTTCTTCATCGAGGTCTTCGGCGATCGCCGATTTCGTCAGCTTATAGACTTCGGTATCTTTCTCGAATTTCACATCCTGGCTGGCTATCCTGGGCACGCCTTTCGGAAGCTTCGAAAGGTCAAGTTCCACAAGCGGAAGTGCATGTGCTTTCTCGTAACTGCCGAGGATGGCGGCGTAGATTTCGCGTCCTTCGATGTACTCCTCGATCAACGCAGGGGAATCGAATTCCGTTTGAATATAATCGACGCGCTCCATCAACTCCTTCACGCTGGTGACTACGGCCGCGGCATCGATGCCGATGGATCCGTCTTCGGAGGTGGGTTTGACGATGAGTGGGAACTTGATGTCATGTGCGTGGTCGATGTTGCCACGATAAGCTGTCGCGAAATACGGCGACTGAATCCCGTAAAAAGCGAACATCTTCTTGGCGATCGATTTGTCCTGTGCAAGAGTGTTCGCATGCGGTCCCGCGCCGGTGTAGGGGATGTCGATCATGTCCAGAAACGCGGTGACGTGCATCTCCTTGGTGTCATCGCCTGCATAGGATTCCGTGAGGTTGAAGATGAGATCGGCGCCACACTTGGCGAGCCCGACCAGAGATTGCGGGCGGCCATCGAGAACGTAATACGACGGCTCATGACCGAGCTTCTCCAATGCTTCGAAGATCTCTTCGCGGTCGTGCTTCACCGGCTTTTTCTTGCGTTTGGTTTGCCTTTTGCGCTTGCGAGGTACAGGGACTTCTTCCTGCACCTCAGCAGGTTCGTCTTCCCACAGGTCGTACAGTACGGTGACTTTCAACTTCCCTCCAGTCATACGGTCTCCAATCGGAGTGACGGCGCCTGCCGTCATGCCTCAGGAATGAATGAAATTCCCACGGGTCAGGTAATTCATCGAGAGCGCGGTTATGTACACCGTGAACTCGGTGAGGTAGTCGTACTCGCGTCGAACGTCCACAAGCAGACCCAGGTCCTCAACGCGCTTGCAGATGGCTTCCACGAGTCGCTTGACGATCGGACGCTGCACGCCGCTCCAATACGCGACCTTGTCGACAATGGGTTTGCGATGCTGTCGTAACATCTCCTGTGCCGGTCGAACGCCCTTACTTCGTTTGCGGGAGATATTGAAGATGTCCGACAGGTCGGTATCCAGCGCGAGTTCCTGCAATGGAATCTCCTCCGGCAGGGTGAGACGATAGAACTCTCCGACCGTCGATTCCATTTCATCGACGGTGATGTCGGTACGGCCACGACGCCGCGCAGGTTCGAGATTTCCTACTTTTCGCACCGTGCGATCGACGTATTGGAGCTTGGTCAGCGCGCCCCAACCTTTGTAGCGCGTTCGCCATTGCGAGCGAGGGGTGAGCCAGACTGCAAACGTTTCTGCGAAATCTTCGTCCGGATGCTTCTGCGCATACCACCCGGCCATGTGGCGAACAAACTTTTGCGAGAACGGTATGGGACGGTAATTATCGCGATAGGCGCGGCGAAACGGGCCAAAGAGATCGCGCCATTCAGCCGATTTGTATAGCTGGTATGCGTAATTGAATGCGTGTCCGGCCTCATGACGCAGGTACATCATGATCTCGCGAGCGTCTTCGAGGTCGTTCCTATTGCGCTCAAGCTGTGCGAGGTCCGGGTTGGCCAGATAGAACGGAATGCCAATGACGGGCTCGCCAGAGGGACATCCCCATTCATCGGAGAGATAGCAAAGCGGACGGAACTTGTGGATACCCTTAGCTTCCAGCTCGCGATAAAGCTGCTGAACGAATCGTTCGAGTGGAGAGCCCTCGAGTTTTAGCCCGAGCTCACGAATGGGCCTGGCGAGGATCTCCTGGAATTCCGTTCGGGTTTTCTCGAAATCGCGCACTGGGTTATTCAGAGTTCTATACCACTGGACCAGATTTAGTACGGCAAGGCGTATCGCATATACACATAGTATTGCGGGCGCGTCTGGTTCGGGGACATCAATCCCTCTGTATATAATTCCCGGAACCTTCCAAAAGAGTTGCGGCTTTGCCATCGAAGCGTAAGGAACTGTCGACAAACGGAGTTCGGCGAGACAGCCGCGAGAGCTTCGGCTTGCTGCCGAGGCATTTGCGCACGTTACGCGCGTTGAAGACACCGGCGCAAATCCAGCGGTTCCTTGACGCGTTGCCTTACCAGTACGCGGACACAGCGTGGTCTCCGCAGCGTGCTTTGCGGGAGCGCAAGGGACACTGCCTGGAGGGAGCGCTGCTGGCCGCTGCCGCCCTGCGTGTCAACGGTCACCTGCCGCTGCTGATGGATCTCGAGGCCGTGCGGGACGACGACCACGTGGTAGCTCTCTATCGTGAACAAGGCCTGTGGGGAGGTATTGCCAAGTCAAACTTCGCAGGCCTGCGCTTCCGCGCGCCGGTTTACCGAACGCTGCGCGACCTGGCGTTCAGCTACTTTGAGCATTACTACAACCTGCGCGGCGAACGCACTTTGCGTTCCTACTCAAACCCAGTGAACCTGGCGCGCCTGGACAGCATGCACTGGATGACCTCTGAGGAAAATGTCTGGTGCGTTCCGGAGTTACTGATTGCGGCGAGGCACTACCCGCTCTTTCCCGACAAGGTAGCGCTCGCACTGCCTCGTCTTGACCGGCGCAGCTTCGAAGCAGGGATGCACGGCTGGACGAGACACTGAAGACAGTCGCACGAGTCTGTGGTTCGGTGTAACCGCAGCACATGCGGCAAAGAACGCGACCATCAAAACCTAAAAAGGCGCTTGCGGTCATTTACGCGCAGCGAAAGACGGGGTTCCTCAGTCCCGCAAAACGGGTTTGCGGCTTTGCGGGGCATTCCCCGTGAGTGTGCGGATCTTTTCCACCTTCGACAGGCTCAGGGCAGGCTCAGAGTCAGAGTTGACTGCGGATGGTTGCTCTCGCGGGATTGGCTGAGGCGGGTGCGGAGTTGGGCGGTGGCTTCGCGGTGGCAGAGGAGGCAGAGGGTGCGGAGGTTGTCGAGGTCGCATTGACCGCCGCCTTCGGCTACGGGACGGATGTGATCGGCGTCCCAGAGGCTGCGGCGGGTGGCGATGGATTTCATTCCGTAGAGATGCAGTCCGGCGGTGCGGGCGGGACCGCGGGCGCGTTTGAGTGCGTTCCAGGCGGCGATGGCGTCGATGCGGCAGACGGCGCAGATGCCTCGGTCGCGGGCGAAGACCTGGTCGCGAAGATAGCCGGGGTCGGTGCGGAGACGCCACTGGTGGACGCAGTAGTCGCTGCAGAAGGTGCGGCGGCGTCTGGCGAGGATTTCGAGTTCGCACCAGCGGCAGAGGGGAAGGCTATTCGGGCCGCGAGGCAGGGATGCGCGGGTGGCGTGGCCTCCGGGAAGAGTGCGGGTTGGGAGCATGCTTTTTCAGAATAGGGCGGGAGAGTTCTGTTTGGGGATGATGAGATGGGTTCGCATCTTTCCGACAATGCCGTGGCCCAGTCAGAAGGTTTCTCGCATGCCGGCGGGAATATCGATCCAATAGGTCTGGTGTACGCCGTTCTTCCTGGCTCCGTCATATAACCTGGCTCCGTCATATAAAGAGAGTAGCGGGCCTGCATCCATGCGAACGGTGGGAACGCGGAGATTAAAGCCCTCGATGCGGGTGTGCGACTCGACCTCGCCGGCCAATGCTTGCTGCAGCGACAGACGGGATTGGGAGGCGGCCACCGTTTGGGCGTGAAGATGACCACCTAGAAAGGCGCAAGCAATCAACGGATACAGCAATTTCATTGACCCACCCTTCCCTGTGATCCAAAAAATAATACCGTTGGGCGGGCAAAGCCGCCGCCAATGATTCAGAGATCGGGCAACAACCTGCCTGGCAAATTATGATCGGAGAGGAAGTGGAGGAGCGTTTATGTCCAAGACACAGTCGACGATGGTGACGCTGGGGAGTCTGGCTCCGGCGTTCGAGCTTGTGGATGTGGTGAGCGGGAAGGCGATGGGGCGGGACGATGTGTTCGCCATGAGCTGGGATGACGAGCTGTCGGATGCGGGGAACAAGATGGCGGGCGGGGGGACGTCGCCGTCGGGACGGCATGGACTGCTGGTGATGTTCCTCTGCGTGCATTGTCCGTATGTGGTGCATGTGGAGCGGGAGCTGGCGCGGATTGGGCAGGACTATGAAGGCAGAATCGCGATCGCGGCGATCTCGTCGAACGATGTGGAGGCGTATCCCCAGGATGGGCCTGAGGAGATGAAGAAGCAGGCGGAGCGGCTGGGATTTCGCTTTCCTTATCTATACGACGAGACGCAGGAGGTGGCGCGCGCCTACGGAGCAGCTTGCACGCCGGATATTTTTCTGTTCGATGGAGAGATGAAGCTGGTGTATCGCGGACAACTGGACGACAGCAGGCCGCGGCGCGGGGATGCGGGGAATGATGTTCCCGTGACAGGCAAGGACCTGCGCGCGGCGATGGATGCGGTGATTGCAGGCAAGAGGCCGGATCCGAACCAGCGGTTTGCGGTGGGGTGCAATATCAAGTGGAAGGAGTAGATTTGCCGGGTCAATCACTGGGCCAAGGTTCGGTGAAATGATGAATGCCGGCAACTGCGGGAGAGACCATGCGATGGAAAAAGCAACCGCAGATCCTTCGACTCCGCAGTTGGCAAGAAGCGCGAACTGCTTCGCTCAGGAGGACAAAATATCTGGGTGATGGCGATGTTGAGAAGAATAGGTCATGGCGAGGCGAAATGCGCGAGCTTTCGCGATAGACTCAGACTCGGAAAAGAGGACGAGGAGAGAGTGTGAGTGAAGTACTTGCGGAGTTGAAGGCGGGGATTCGGAAGTTCCGGACGGAGGTTTATCCGAAGAACGAGCAGACCTATCGGCAGGCGGTGCGGGAGCCGCAGAGGCCGCATGCGCTATTTGTGACGTGCGCGGATTCGCGGATCGATCCTGAGTTGCTGACACAATCGGGGCCGGGGGACCTGTTTGTGATGCGGAATATCGGGAACCTGGTGCCGGCGTATGGGGAGATGATGGGGGGCGTGAGCGCGGTGGTGGAGTATGCCGTGACGGGGTTGAAGGTGCAGCACGTGGTGATCTGCGGGCACTCGGACTGCGGAGCGATGAAGGCGCTGGTGCGGCCTGAATCGCTGGAAGAGATGCCGGCGGTGGCGAACTGGATGAAGAATACCGCGGCAGCAATGAGCGTGGCGAAGTCAATGATGAAGCCGGAGGAGCGGCCGAGTGAGTTTGTGAAGCGGCTGACGGAGGAGAATGTGCTGCTGCAGCTGCAGCATCTGCGGACCCATCCGTCGGTGGCGGGCGCGATGGCGCGAGGCGAACTGACAACTTCGGGATGGGTGTACGACATCGGCAAGGGCGAGGTGAGGATCTCGGAGGACGGCGGGCGGGCGTTTCATCCGGTACGGATTGACGGTGAGAAGGCATGATCGTTCCGCGCGGGCGGGAGTTGGCGAAGATGCTCGCCTATGTGGGAAGGCCGCTGCTGGTGCTGGTGCTGTACGACCTGGCAGTGGTGGCCGCGTACAAGGTGCTGCACTGGAACTGGGTGGCGATGCAGCATATTCCGCTGGCGCTGTTTGGATCGGCGATCGGAATTATTGTGGCGTTCCGGAACCAGTCTTCGTATGCGCGATGGTGGGAGGCGCGGACACTGTGGGGCGGGATTGTGAATAATTCGCGAAGCTGGGCGCGGCAGGTGACGACGGTGATGATGCCGTTGAGCGAGGCGGAGGCTTCGGAGTTGAAGGTGGTGCAGCGGCGGCTGGTGTATCAGCAGATCGCCTATGCGTATGCGCTGCGGCAGCAGCTGCGGGATCTGGAACCTTGGGGTTTGTTGAAGCCTCTATTGAGCGAAGAGGAGCTGAGCGATCTGCGGGGGCAGAAGAATGTTGCGTTGACGATACAGCAGGGGATGGGAGCGCTGCTAAGGCGATGCCAGGTGCGGGGATGGGTGGATATTGCGCACTGGCGGGCCCTCGACGGCTGTCTGGACGATTTGATCGATGCGCAGGGAGGTACGGAACGCATCAAAAACACGCCAATGCCGAAGCAGTACGATTATTTTCCGGAGTTGTTTGTGCAGATCTATTGCGTGATGCTGCCACTGGCGCTGGTGGCGAATATGGGCTGGTATACGCCGCTGGGATCGACGCTGGTTGGTTTCATTTTTCTGGCGCTGGACAAGATCGGACGGGATCTGGAGTATCCCTTCGACAATACGATTTACGATGTGCCGATGACTTCGCTTACGACGATGATCGAGATCAATTTGCGACAACTGCTGGGCGAGACGGAGCTGCCTCCGCCGGAGATGCCGGTGCATGGAGTGCTCTGGTAGAGCGGGGATGGCTTGTGGGTCGAGAGATTATTCGGCTTGTGCGGCGAGGGTGGGGAGAGCTTCGCCGGTGACGCGCATGGTGCGCCAATCCATCAGCATCGTGGCGCCCATCTGTTGGTAGAAGCCGATGGCGGGCGTGTTCCATTCGAGGACGTCCCATTGCAGGCGGGTGCAGCCTTCTTCGACGGCGATGGCGGCGACGCGGGTGAGGAGAGCTTTGCCGATTCCCTTTCCGCGATGCTCGGGATTCACGTAGAGGTCTTCGATGTGGATGCCGGCGTGGCCGCGCCAGGTGGAGTAGTTGTGGAAGTAGAGGGCGAAGCCGACGGCCTGGTTGTGAGTTGCAGGTTGCAGGTTGTCAGTTGGAGGCTCCGACCACTCGGCGATGAGGCAGTCGAAGCGTTTGGTTTCGCCGAAGCCGTCGCGGAGGAGGTCGGCTTCGGTGGCGTGGACGGCGTCGGGTTCGCGCTCGTAGGCGGCGAGGTCGCGGATGAATTGAAGGATCTGGGGGATGTCGGCGGGCGTGGCGGGGCGGAGGTTCAGGGAGTCCATGGATTAAGACAGATTAGTGGATTGCGAGGAGAATTACTGATTGGATGTTGTGGGCTTCGGCTTGGACTGCGCGGCGAGCCATTTGTTGAAAGGGATATTGAAGTCGAAGAGCTGCTTCTTGTTGCCGTCCTTGTCGGGTGCGGTGTAGACCATTTTTACGTAAAGCTCGGCGCCTTTGAGGGGGTACTCGTCTAGCTGGCGCACGTCGTAGAAGAGATAGCCGGCGAGGGTGGTGTGCGGTTGGACTGTGGTGGTGGTGAAGCCGAAGTCGGTGTCGTCCTCGGTGATTTTTTTGTCGACGGGAGTGTGGTGGATGGTCAGGGGGACGAGAGGGACCTTGGTGCCCTTGGCAGAGCGAGTGGAGAAGAGGCGACGGTTGAGGTCGTCGTCGGTCGCGGCGGGGATCTTGTCGTTGTTGGCGGAGATGAACTGGATGCGGACATCGTCGAGGGAGAGCGCGGTGTCGCTGTCGTTGGTGAAGATGACGCGGACGGCGACGAAGCCGTGCGAGACGTAGGGCAGGCGGAAGAAGTCGCAGTCTTTGACGTCGTCGCAGGGTTCGGCGGCGACGGTGACCTGCTCTTTGGGATGAGGGTCGAAGGCGGCGTACTGGTTGGCGGATTTGGGGGGCGGGGCTTTGCGGGGCTTGTCGGACGCAAGCGAGGTTGCCGCGAAGAGGCAGGTTGTAGTTACTACCAGGAGCAGAATCTGAGGGAATCGGTGGGACTTCATGGCCAAGTTGATTATCATCTTCGCTGGCGCACAAGGTAAAGCATGGGAATGCGATTGTGATGATGGTGTACAGCTCGCTGCTGCTGGCGACCCTGGTGGTGGGGGCTCCGTACTGGCTGGTGCGGATGGCGACGAGTGGACGGTACCGGGCGGGATTGCTCGGGCGGCTGGGGCGGGTCCCGGAGGGATTGTCAGCGGCAGTGGCAGGGTGCGATGTGGTTTGGGTGCATGCGGTTTCGGTGGGCGAGGTGCTGGCGGCTGCGCAGCTGATTCGTGAGCTGAAGACGGCTGTGCCGGGGTGGGTGTTTGCGGTTTCGACGACGACGGAGACGGGGCAGCGGCTGGCCAAAGAACGGCTGGCGGAGTCGCCGGTGTTTTATCTTCCGCTGGACTTTCGCTATGCCGTGCGGCGGTACCTGCGGGTGCTGCGACCGAAGATGCTGGTGCTGATGGAGAGCGAACTTTGGCCGAGGCTGATTGAGGAGTGCGCGAAAGATGGCGTTCCGGTAGTGGTCGCGAATGCGAGGATTTCGGATCGGTCGTTTCCGCGATATATGCGGCTGCGGCGGCTGTGGCTGCCGTTTCTGGAGAGGATCTCGCTGTTTCTTGCACAGAGTGGTGAGACGGCGGAGCGGCTGGTAAAGATTGGCGCTCCGGCGAAACGGGTTCGCGTGACGGGGAATTTGAAGTATGACGTTCGCGCGGGAAGTGAGAGCGAGTTGACGAAGATGCTGCGCGAACAGCTTCCTGCCGGAGCAAAAGTTCTGGTCTGCGGCAGCACGCTGGAGGGTGAGGAGGCGATGCTGCTTGCGGCGTGGCGAGGGGTGGTTGCGGCAGAACCCAATGCGGTGATGGTGCTGGCGCCGCGCCATCCGAACCGGTTTGCCGCTGTGGCGGGGATGGTTGCGGCGGCCGGATTTCGATTGGTACGGGCGAGCGAGTTTCGGGCGCGGCCAGAAGCGGTGGCGGCGGGAAGTGTTTTTCTGCTGGATACGATTGGGGATCTGGCGTCTACATATGGGATTGCGGCGGTGGCGTTTGTGGGGGGGAGCCTGGTGGCGAAGGGTGGGCATAATCCGTTGGAGCCGGCACAGTTTGGCGTGCCGGTGGTGATGGGGACTTCGTTTGAAAACTTTCGCGGCGTGGTGGAGTCGATGCGGAAGGCCGATGCGATTCGGATTGTTACTGCGGAGACGCTGGCCGCGACTTTAATTGCGTTGCTGTGCGGTCGAGAGGATGCGATGGCTCTGGGGGAGCGCGGGCTGGCGGCGTTTGCGACGCAGTCGGGCGCGACGAAGCGTACGGTTGAGGCGCTGATGGAGTTGCTGCAGGTGACGCGATGAGAACGCGGAGGCCCTTGCTGTTGCCGCTGGCTCCTTTGTATGGGGCGGCGCTGGCGCTGAAGCGGCGGATGTTCCAGTGGGGATGGTTGAAGCAGCGTCGCCTGCAGAACCCGGTGATCAGCGTGGGCAGCGTTTCGGCTGGCGGTGCGGGCAAGACACCGATGGTGCTGATGCTGGCGAGAATTTTGCGGCAGCGCGGCTATGACGTGAAAATCCTGACGCGAGGTTATAAGCGAAGCTCGAGCAAGACGGCGCGGGTGGAACCGTTCGACGATCCTGCCTGGCATGGGGATGAACCGGTGCTGCTGGCCCAGAGATCGGGCGTGCCGGTTTACGTTGGGGCGGACAGGTATGAGGCCGGGGTGATGGCGGAGCAGGGGAACTCTTCGGAGCGAACGATGGTCCAGTCGCGGACGCTGGTTCATCTGCTCGACGATGGATTTCAGCATCGGCGGCTGGCTCGCGATGTCGACATCGTTCTGCTGACGCAGGCGGATGTGGAGGACAGCCTGCTTCCGGCGGGGAATGTGCGCGAGCCGCTGTCCGCGTTGGCGGAGGCGGACGTTGTCGTGCTGCGTGAGGAGGAGGCCGACTCGCTGCGGAGCGTGGTTGCGGGATTGAGCGGGGCGAAGGCGGCGCCGGCGATCTGGGTGATCCGGCGCAGCTTGAGCCTGGGCGGTGAGGCGGCGCTGCCTTCGAGGCCACTTGCCTTTTGCGGCATTGCGCGGCCCGAGAGCTTTATGACGATGCTTGCGGCGCACGGCTATGAGCCGATGAACACGGTGATTTTTCCCGATCATCATGGGTATGACGAGCGGGATGTGCATCGCCTGCTTGAGTGCGCACGGCAGGTTGAGGCGAATGGATTCGTGACAACGGAGAAGGATGCGGTGAAGCTGACGCCGGTGCTGCGCGAACGCCTGGAGACGCTCGGTCCGATCGTAGTGGGACGATTGAGCGTCGAGTTGCTGGACGAGCAGGAGGCTCTGTCGCAGCTAATGGCGATGGTGGGGCAGATGGATCGGCGCAAGCGTTGAGTCGGTTTTCGAGATTGCTGAAGATGCTTGGCGGAACAAGAACATATCTCGGCGGCTGACGCCGCATTGTGAATGAAGCGCTGAGGGCAGTGAAATCCGTGTCCTTAGACAAAACAGGGTTCCGGCATTCTCTTTTCGGCTGGCGCTTGCATGAGAAAATTGAGGCTTGGTCACGCAACCCACTTCCTCGCACGGTCGTTCCGCTTCGCGTCCGCTCCAGTTGCTGATTGTGCGGATAGGCGCGATGGGAGATGTGCTGCACGCGATGCCCGCGGTGGCGGCCCTGCGGGAGTTGCATCCTGATTGGCGGATCGGGTGGGCGATCGAGCCGGTGTGGCGTGAACTGCTGGAGGCCGACACGGAGACGCATGATGTTGCGTGGCGATTCTCGGAGCGCAATGCAGGGCGGCCGCTGATTGATCTGTGGCACCGGGTGCCGACGCGAGAATGGAAACGGCGCCCCTTGTCATTGACCACGCTGCGGGATATCGCCGCGCTGCGACGGGAGTTGCGCGGAGATCGCTACGATCTCTGCGTGGACATGCAGGGAGCGATACGGTCGGCGGTGGTGGGGCAGATGGCGGGGGCAAAGTTGTTTGCCGGGGCAGCGGAGCCGCGAGAGGGTCCGGCGGCGTGGCTTTATAAGCGAAAGATCCCAATGAGCGCGACCCATGTGGTGGAGCAAGGCTGCGAACTGCTGGGCGCGGCAGTGGGAGAGACGCTGCGGCCGGCGAAGGTTACGTTGCCGGTCGATCCGGCGGCGGAGCGATGGTGCGATGAGCTGCTGACCGGTATCGGCCGACGATTTGTCGTGGTTTCTCCCGGCGCGGGATGGGGCGCGAAGCAGTGGCCGGCACAACGCTATGGCGCTGTCGCGATGGCTCTGGCGCAGAAGGGTTTTCGCACGCTGGTGAATGCCTCGGCCTCGGACGATTCGCTGGGCAGGCAGGTGGTGGAGGCGAGCGGAGGAGCGGCCATGCTGGTTCGCTGCTCGATTGGACAGATGATCGCGCTTCTGCGCCGGGCTGAGTTGGTGATCGGGGGCGATACAGGGCCGCTGCATCTTGCAGCAGCGCTGGAGCGGCCCGTGGTGGGATTGTATGGGCCGACGGATCCGGCGCGGAATGGGCCGTATGGCACGATGTCCCGGGTGTTGCGGCACGCCTGGAGCAAAACAGACCATTCGCGGAACGTGAACATCGACCCGGGATTGCTGCTGATCACTGTCGAGGAAGTAGTGGAGGCGGCGCTTGACTTGCTTCGCGGGGAACATGATGGCGGACAGGATGAGGTGACGGTGTGAGCGAACGAACACGATGGCAGAAGATTGCGCGACGCATCCGCGTACCTCTGGGATTTGTTTTTGCAGGAGTTTTTCTGTGGCTCGCGCAGCCGACCTGGAAGACGATGCTGCTGAGTCTGCTGGTGGTGGTACCGGGAGTCTGGCTGCGGGCGTATGCGGCGGGATATGTCCGCAAGAATGCCGAGCTGACCTTCACCGGGCCTTATGCCTATACGCGAAATCCGTTGTACCTGGGATCGATGATGATTGCGTTCGGGTTTGCCCTGGCCGCAGCGAGCTGGATCATCCTGGCGGTCCTGGCAGTGTTGTTTGCGGCGATCTATATTCCGACGATTCAGGGCGAAGAAGGCTATCTGCGGGAGCACTTTGCCGGGTTCAATGAGTACGCGGCGAAAGTTCCAAGGCTCCTGCCGCGGCTGACGGCGGCGGAGTTTCCGGCGAGCGCGAACGCGAGTGGGGGCAGGTTCTCTGCTGCGCAGTGGCGTCATCACCGCGAGTACAATGCTTGTATGGGTGCCGGCGCGATCTACCTGGCGCTGGCGGTCCGGCTTTTTCTCCATCACCATGGGGTGGTGAGGGGTCTGCGCTGAAGGCGTGGAGGCCGGGGCGAAACCGCCCACACACCAATTCGTGCGAGTGCCGCCCTTTGCCGAAGCTTGACCGTTTTCCCGCCTTGATTCTGTTGATGCTCTGCAGCGCAGGCTTGCTTCCGGCGAGAGCGCAACTGCTGGGACTGGGGTCGAAGCCGACGCAGCCTGTTGTGATTCCGACGCTGCAGCCGCCGCTTCCGGAGTTCGCCTTCCCGGTAAAACAGACGCTGGCGTTCACGGTGGACTGGCGCGTGTTTACCGCGGGAACGGCGGTATTTCAATTGGAACAGGATGGTACGGTGATGAAGATCAACGCGTCCGGCGGCTCGGTGGGCGCTGTGACGATGTTGTTTCCTGTGATCGATAAGTTTCAGGCCGGGTTCGACATGAAGACCGGCTGCTCGACCGGCTTCAGCAAGCAGCTGCAGGAGGGCAGGCGCAAGGTTTCGAGCGAGCTGACCTTCGACTACACTCAGGGCAAGCAGAAGCAGGTGGAGAAGAATCTGGTGAAGGGAACGTCGAAGGAGCAGACGGCTTCGATTCCGGCCTGCGTGACGGATTCGCTGTCGGCGATCTTTTATGCGGCGTCACAGCCGATGGTGGTGGGCCAGACTATCCGGTTTCCGCTGGCCGACTCGATGCGGACGGTGACGGTGACCATGAAGGTCGAGGCGAAAGAAGAGATCAAGACACCGGCGGGAACGTTCCAGACCATCCGCGTGGAACCGACGGCGGACGAGGGCGTTGTGAAGAACCGCGGCAACATCTGGGTGTGGTACACGGACGATGCGCGGCACATGCCGGTGCAGATCCGGGCACACCTGTTCTGGGGAACAATTACAGCGCGGCTGCAGTCGTATGACGACAAATAAAAGCGGATGGAAAGAGCATTGATGACAGATTCGATCGCAGATCAGGACAAGTTCGTCACCGTGGGTAAGTTTATGGAGCCTGCCAACGCGCAGATGGCGAAGGGCGCGCTCGAGTCGGCGGGGATTGAATGCTTTCTGCAGGGGGAGAACGCCAACAGCCTGCTGGCGCTGGCCTTTCGGGCGCGTCTGCTGGTGCACAAGCAGGATGAGGCGGCTGCGCGGGAGTTGCTGGGCGATGCAGGGGATGAGCTGACAGAGGAGGAGCAGAAGGAGTTGGAGGCGGGCGATGACTGGCGCTGAAGGAGCCCGTCCGCGCGCGGTGGTATGCCTGTCGGGCGGGATGGACTCGTGCGTGTGTGCGGCCCTGGCAGCGCGGGATTATGAGGCCTATGCGGTCCATTTCAGCTATGGACAAAGGACCGAGGCTCGCGAATTACGTTCGGCACAGGAGATTGCGCGGCTGACGGGGGTTCGCGAACTGCTGACTCTGAAGATCGACCTGTTCCGGCGGATTGGCGGATCGGCATTGACCGATTCCAGGATTGCAGTGCCCGAGGCGCCGGTGAACGAAGCCGCCATCGGCAGCGAGGTTCCGGTGACCTATGTTCCGTTCCGCAACGCACATTTTCTTTCGGCGGCGGTGAGCTGGGCGGAGGTTCTGGGCGCGGAGACTGTCTTTATCGGAGCGGTGGAGCAGGACAGCTCCGGCTATCCCGACTGCCGGCCGGCCTATTATGAGGCTTTCAACCAGCTTGTCAGGACGGGAACGAAAGAAGGCAAGATACGGGTGGCGACGCCCCTTATCGCGATGCCGAAGACCGAGATCGTCCGGATGGGAGTTGAATTGGGCGCACCGTTCCATGTAAGTTGGTCATGTTATTCCGGTGAGACCGAAGCCTGCGGCGTCTGCGAGAGCTGCGTTCTTCGACTGCGGGCATTTCGCGAGGCCGGAGCGGTCGATCCCATACCCTATGCGGTCGCACGGAGGCTGCATTAAGCATCAAATTTCCGTAGCAATGAGCTGTTGTGCAACGACGACGAGGTCCCACCGGTGGGCCAGGAGAGATGAAAGCATGAGACGAATTGGATTGAAGGTAAGCAGCACTCTTGCGGCGGTTCTGCTGGCCATCCTGGCCATGGCGTTGCCGAGTCATTCCGTCGCGCAGATGACGGAGTCCCAGCAGGGACAGTCGACGGGCAGCATCCATGGCCACGTCAATAACCCGGTTGGGCAGCCGATCACCAAGGGTGAGGTGAGGTTGACCACGGACAAGAGCGCGCCTGCGGCAGAGAGGAAATATCAGTACAAATTTCCGCTGGATGCGAATGGAGACTACAAGGGCGCCAATATCGCGCCGGGCAACTATGTTGTCTTTGTCTTTCAGGACGAGAAGAGCCTGGACTACATCGACGGCGTGATCTTTACCAGCGGCGCGGACAAGACGGTGAACTTCGACATGTCGCGGCCGGACTATATCAAGGCTCTGCCGCCCGACGAGCAGAAGCAGATTGAAGAGTACAAGAAGAAGAATGCCGAGGTCTCCGCGAGCAATGCGAAGATCCAGAACCTGAATGCCATGTTGACTCAGGCCCGGACGGATAATAAAGCGGGCAACTATGACGCGGCAATCGCAGCGATGCAGCAGGCGACGACAGCCAAGCCGGATGAGGGCATTCTGTGGATCACTCTGGGCGACGCGCAATTGGGTGCGGCAGACGCGGCGGCCAAGGCAGCGAAGGCGGCAGGCACTGCTCCGACCGACCCCGCCATTGTCGCGAAGTACAACGATGCCGCAGTTTCGTACAAGAAGGGCGTCGATCTGAATGCCGCCTCGAAGAAACCGAGCCCCGAGGCTGCAGCGGCCGGTTACAACCAGTTGGGCCAGGTGTACGCCAAGCAGGGCAACACCAAGGATGCCGCCGATGCCTACGAGCAGGCGGCGAAGGCGTTGCCGGCCAATGCCGGGATGTACTACTTCAACGAAGCGGCTACGTTGTACAACTCCGGCAAGCTGCCGGAGGCGGAAGCCGCAGCCGACAAGGCGATCGCCGCGGATCCGAAGAAAGCCGAGTCGTACTACATCAAGGGCCAGTCGCTGATCTCGCAGGCCAAGGTGGACGAGAAGACCAAGAAGATCGTCGCACCGCCGGGAACCGCGGAGGCTTACCAGATGTACCTGGAGCTGGCGCCGGATGGACCCCATGCTGCGGACGTGAAGGGAATCCTCGAAGGCATCGGCGCACCGGTGAAGTCAACCTACAAAGCGCCGAAGAAGTAGAATGCAGCAGGCAGAATGCGGCCCCGGGCGAGACAGCTCGGGGCCTTTCTATTGACATCCTGGGGCATCTTTCGGCAGTTGAGGGAGCACGATGAACAAAGGTGCGGGTGGCGTTGTCGATTTCGATGAGGCACTGCAGATCGTGCGGGTTCACGCTAACGATCTGGCAACGCCGGGGAAAGAGACGGCTCCGCTGCTGGCGTCGACGGGCCGCGTTCTGGCTGAAGCTGTTCACGCCGACCGGGACCAGCCGCCGTTCGACCGGTCGACGCGGGATGGGTTTGCTGTACGCGCGTCGGAGTTCGGGGCCGGCGCGTTGAGAGTTGCCGGGCAGGTGCGCGCGGGCGAGCAGTGGCAGGGAGGCGCGCTCGAGACTGGCGCTGCCATCGAGATTATGACGGGTGCGCCCATTCCGCAGGGCGCCGACGCGGTCGTAATGGTCGAGCACGTGGAACGAGCAGACAAAGCAATTCGTGGAACAGGCGGGCGGACGATTCGCAGCGGCGAAAATATTGTTCCTCGCGGAGCCGAAGCGCGAGTGGGCGAGGTGGTTCTGCCGGCCGGAACAATCCTGCACGGGGCGGAGATCGCGCTCGCCGCTGCGTGCGGAGCCTCTATGCCAACCGTGTTTCAAAGGCCTCGGGTTGCAATTGCGGCTACTGGGGATGAGCTGGTCGAAATCGATGACACGCCGGGGCCGCAGCAGATTCGCAACTCGAACAGCTATGGCCTCGCGGCAATGATCGCAGAAGCTGGGGGTGAGGCGGTGCGGCTGCCGATCGCTCGCGACAATCGTGCGGAGCTCGAGGAGATCATTCGCTCAGCGCGAAACTGCGAGTTGATGCTGCTGTCGGGCGGCGTTTCGATGGGAGAGTACGACTTCGTCGAAGAGGTGCTGCAGTCGCTTGGGGCGGAGTTCTTCTTTACCGGCGTGAGGATGCAGCCCGGCAAACCGGTGGTGTTTGGCCGCCTGCCTGCCGCCGGCGGATCGCCTGCGCAGTTTTTTTTTGGTCTGCCAGGCAATCCTATATCGACACAGGTGACGTTTCATTGCTTCGTCGAGCCGATGCTGCGGACTATGGGCGGAACGACAGCGTCCGGGCCGCGATTTGCGCAGGCGACACTGGCCGAGGATGTGGCGGCAAAGCCGGGATTGATGCGAATACTGCCTGCCCGGCTCACGGCGGACCGTCTGCGGCCGAATGTGAGGCTGGTGAGTTGGCAGGGCTCCGGGGACCTGGCGGCCAATGCCCGGGCCAACTGCTACGCTGTGCTTCCGCCGGAGAAAGAACGATTTGCGGCAGGCGATGTGATTACTATTCTGCTGCGGGAGTAGGCTTGAAACATGAAGAAGAAAGATGCGATCTACTCGGCTGAGTTGATCGTCGACGATGTCGCGGACGGTCTGCCGGATTCGGCGACTCCGGCGCTGTCGCACTACGACGGTGCGGGCCGGGCGTGTATGGTCGACGTAAGCGCGAAGGGTCCCACGCGGCGCGAGGCGGTAGCAGCGGCTTTCGTGGAGCTGTCGGATGCGGTGCTGGCGGCTCTGCCGCAAAACCCAAAGGGGAATCCGCTGGAGGTCGCGCGGTTTGCGGGAATTCAGGCGGCAAAGCAGACCGCGAGCCTGATTCCGATGTGTCATCCGCTCGCGTTGAGCTTTGTCGATGTGCAGGTGCAGGTGGTTGAGGGCGGTGTCGCGATCGAGTCGACGGCAGCGACCGTCGCAGGCACAGGAGTGGAGATGGAAGCGATGGTGGCCGCTTCGATCGCCGCGCTCACGGTGTACGACATGACCAAGGCGCTCGACAAGGGGATTCGCATTCGCGAGGTCATGCTGGTACAGAAGAGCGGCGGCAAAAGCGGAGAGTATCGCCGCGAGATTAATCCCGGCCGAGTTTAGCGCAAATGATTAGAGAGCGGTGGCAAGTGTGACGGCGAAGAGGTGTTCCGGGTCCTGCCACGATCTCGTCGGTTTGAAATTTGCCGAAGCCAGCAGCGATTTCACTGCCCCGGAAGTAAATTTGTAACTGTTTTCCGTGTGAATGGTTTCGCCCGGAGCGAAGTTGATGGTCGAGGCCGGCGCGGAGCCGTTCGCCGGCAGATGAACGCGCTGTGCAATCAGCGACTCGAGGTGCATCTCGATGCGCGACTCAGCGGCGTTCCAAAGCACCTTGTGACGAAAATTTTCCGTGTCGAAGTCGGAGCCCAGGTCGCGGTTCAGGCGGGTAAGCACATTCAGGTTGAAGGCGGCTGTGGTTCCGGCGCTGTCGTCGTAGGCGGCCAGCAGCATGGCTTCGGTCTTATGATTCCCAGCGCCTGGAATGGGAGCAAGATCCGTGCCCAGCAGCAGCGTATCGCCGGGCAGCAGTTGAGCGCGGAGATTGCGCAGAACCTCGCGGGCGTCGGTTGGCGTGAAGTTGCCGATGCTGGAGCCGATGTAAAGCGCCAGCGTCCGCGTATTGGGGAGCCGGTTCAGCGGGAGGGCTTCGCGTGTGTAGTCGGTCACCTGGCTGCGCACGGTAACGCCGGGAACGTGGTTCAGGATATTTTCACTAGCCTCGGCCAGCGCGGATTCGGAGACATCGACCGGCTGATAGACGACACTTCCCTGCTGGCGGACTGCGGCAGCAAGCAGAATCCCCGTCTTGGTTGCCGTGCCGGCGCCCAGTTCGATCAGGGTCAGCTTGCCGGCCGGTCCCTGCCCGCGTGCCGCCTCGTTCAGGATCTCATCGGCATGGGCGGCGAAGATGCCGCGCTCCGTGCGGGTCAAATAATATTCAGGCAGTTCGGTGATCTGTTCGAACAGGCGCGATCCCGCCTCATCGTAGAACAACCAGGGTGCAAGCGTCTTGGGCCTGGCACAAAGACCCGTGTGGGCCTCGCGGGCCACCGCTTCGCTTGTGCTGATCGATATGTCTTCCGGTGCGAAGGCAAATGTTGCCACGTGTGGAGTCCCCCTGGGGTTAATTGCAACCTGCGGACGGCATACCTCGAGGGTCCTCTCTCCACCGCTGCCCCAATTTGATGCAAGTCGATCTGTTTTTGTTACGCTGATTCTTCGAAAACTTTGCGCCGATGCGGCCAACAGGCCGGCGATCCCGCTGAATCCAGACCCTATCTCCTGGGGAGAGACTGCCTACGTCGCAGCGTCCTGAGCCAGACGTAAACCGGAGAACTGCCAGCGCGTTGCCGGGGAGAAGAAGTTGCGATAAGTAGGACGGATGTGCGTCGCGGGCGTAACGCAGGAGCCCCCCCGCAGCACCACCTGGGACGACATGAACTTGCCGTTATATTCGCCCAGCGCGCCGGGCAGCGGCTTGTATCCCGGATAGCCGGTATACCCGGACTGCGTCCACTCCCAGACATCGCCGAACATCTGCTGCAGACCGGAGAGAGCGCTGGCAGCAACAGGATGCAGGTTGCCGGTTTCGAGCAGGTTCGCCGTACTGGCCGGCAGAGCGGCAGGTTTTTTCGCCGATTCAGGATTGGGATACGTCAGCAGAGCAGGATGCGAATCCACCTCCTTGCGAAGCAGTCCAAGGTGGCTGGCGGCGTGTTCCCATTCGAACTCCGTCGGCAGGCGATGTCCGGCCCAGCGGGCGTAGGCATCGGCCTCAAAAAAACTCAGGTGACACACGGGCGTTTCGCTCAGATCGTCGAGCGAGCGGAAGCCATGCATCGTGTAGAGCCGCCAGCCGGAGTTCGTGGTATCGTCGCGCTGCCAGTAGAGCGGCGCCTGCCAGCCTTCGGCGCGCATCGCCGTCCAGCCCTCGGCAAGCCACAGTTCGGGACGGCTGTAACCGTTCTGGTCGATGAAGGCAAGGTATTCCGCACAGGTGACGAGGCGGGTTGCGAGGCGATACTGCGCGAGGTAGACCGGATGACGCGGCGTCTCATTGTCGAAGGCAAAGGTGTCGGTCGATGCCGGATCGAGCGTAAGGCCGATCTCCGTCAGCCCGCCTGCAAAGTCGACCCAATCCAATGGCGGCGCGATCGTCTCGCTTCTCTTCGACGCGGGAGCCTCAACATACGCCAGATGCAGCGGATTGGTGTAGAGAGCGTGTTTGATGTCGGTGGCGATCAGCTCCTGATGTTGCTGTTCATGTTCCAGCCCCAGCGCGATGCGGCGCGCCGCTTCATCTTCGAGCGGATGCTGCATCAGCACCGCCATCGCAGCATCGACATAGAGGCGGTAGGCAAGGATGGCATCGAGCGGCGGCCGCGAGAAGGACGCACGCAGTTTCTTCTCCGGCATCTCGCCCAGCGAGTTGTAGTAACTATTGAAGAGCCAGCGAAATTCAGGATGGAAGGGCTGATATCCGGCAGCAAATTCGGATAGAACGAAGGTCTCGAAGAACCAGCTGGTGTGGGCAAGGTGCCACTTCACCGGGCTTGCTTCAGGACACGACTGCACCATCATGTCTTCCGGCGACAGGGGACTGGCAAGACGCTGGCTGGCCTGACGCACTGCCTTGTACCGGGCAAGCAGAGAAGTTGCGGCTGGAGTGGAGACGGCGGTCGAGGGCATGGTGTCTCGCTTGGTGAAGAGATGGAGAACCCAATTGTGATGCCTTATGTAACGACAAAGTTGCCGAAAAATTATGCCGGTACTGCTCCGATCTTACGCCTGCCGCCTTCCTACGGCTTTGTGATGACGCCGAGATCCACCATGCCATTGACGAAATACTGCACCGCCAGCGCAACCAGCAGCAGCCCCATGATGCGCACCAGAATTCTCACTCCGGTTTCTCCCAGCGCCCGGGCTACACGGTCGGAGTTCCCCAGCACGAGGTAGCAGATCGCCGCGGTGATGAAGATCGACCCGAGGATCGCCGCCATCATCTGCCATCGCATCTGCGCCTGGCCTACCAGCACCATCACGCTGGTAATCGCGCCCGGCCCGGCCAGCATTGGAATTCCCAGCGGCACGATGCCTGCGTCTTCCTTGAGCGCAGCCTCCGCCGCCTCCGCGCTGGACTCCTGCGTGGGCGAACGCTTTGCCTCCAGCATGTCGAGGCCGATCAACAGTAAGATCACTCCGCCGGCAATTTCAAACGCAGGCAGCGTGATGCCGAACATCTTGAAGATGTACTGCCCCGCGACGGCAAACGCGCTCAGCACCACCAGCGCGGTCACCGATGCTTTCCAGGCCATCTTACGCCGCCGCTGCGCATCGGCTCCCGCGGTTACGGCAAGAAAGGTGGGCAGCGCGGCAAAGGGATCCACCAGAAAGAAGATGGAACTCAACGCCAGCACGGAGAACCGCACGTAGGCCGAGTCCTTGAGGCCGGCAAGGCTGACGGTATGAGGATCGAGGATCACTCCCCATTCTCCCATGCCGCCGGACGCCGCTATAATTAACCCGTCAGGCCCCAGGAGCGTACGAATGACCTTGCAGACCACGAAAAACATCTGGCATAACGGAAAACTTATCCCCTGGGATCAGGCCCAGATTCATGTGATGTCCCACGTCGTTCACTACGGCTCCTCCATCTTCGAGGGCATCCGGTGTTATACGCAAACCAGCGGCGCGGGCGTCTTCCGCCTCCCCGAACACATGGCCCGCTTCGCCGACTCCGCCAAAATCTACCGCATGCCGCTGCCCTACACCCAGGACCAGCTCGTCGCCGCGGTCGTCGATGTGATCGAGGCCAACGGAATTGCTCCC
Source organism: Edaphobacter sp. (assembly GCA_036267495.1). Lineage (GTDB taxonomy): Bacteria > Acidobacteriota > Terriglobia > Terriglobales > Acidobacteriaceae > Edaphobacter. Next base: position 647 of record DATAVY010000293.1, on the reverse strand, counting down.
AGTTACATTCGCCCCATCGCCTTCCGTGGCTACGGAGAGATGGGCGTGAACCCGCTGCGCTCGCCGGTCGAGATTTACATCGCTAACTTTCCGTGGGGCAAATACGTTCACGGCGAAAAGGGCGCGGATGTCTGCATCTCCAGCTGGAACCGGCTCGCTCCGAACACCATGCCGACGCTCGCCAAGGCGGGCTCAAACTACATGAACTCGCAGCTCATCCGCATGGAAGCCGAGATCAACGGCTACTCCGAAGGCATCGGCCTCGATACCAACGGCTATCTGTCGGAGGGCTCCGGCGAAAACCTCTTCCTGGTCCGCGGCGGCGTTCTCTACACCACTCCGCTGGCCAACTCCGTGCTCAACGGCATCACGCGGAATTCCATCATCATGCTGGCGAAGCAGCTCGGCATTGAAGTTGTCGAGCAGGCGATGCTCCGCGAGATGATCTACGTCTGCGACGAGGCCTTCTTCACCGGCACCGCCGCCGAGGTCACTCACCTGCGCTCGGTCGATCGCATCATGATCGGCGATGGAACCATGGGCCCCGTCACCCGCGCGCTGCATGACGAGTTCTTCGGCATCGTCAACGGCACCCGGCCCGACCGCAACAATTGGCTTACGCCAGTCAATGTCAAGGTTGCGGAGCC
>DATAVY010000292.1:0-5467 GCA_036267495.1 Edaphobacter sp. | reverse complement strand
TTCTAAACTCAACATCAGCTTCCGAGCGGATTTATTTCTTGAACAATAGCCTATTGAATGACGAGGCCGCTTTACTTGGTTTACCAACCTTGTCGTTGAGATAACCGGGAACCCTCAATTTTTTGTATGAACTCATTTTCTGAACATTCAGGAGTTGAGAATTTCTCGAATAACAGGTCCCAATCAAAAGTTCTTCGAGAGCGTTGATCGATCCGACGTTTTTAGGGGCGGGACTCCTGAAACCTTTAAGGCTTGATGTCCTTTTAGCAAGGAAATAAATTTCCAGAGTGCCGCGTGGAGCTAGGGCGTGGAGCAACCCAAAAACCTTCTGGTGTTGTGCGTGCTGAGACAGACGCCTGCGAAATCCTCTATCGGTCTTACCCACATACCAGGGTTTCGGTACCGCATTTCCGTTACTTATCGCAATTAGATAGACCCCGATAGCCCCTTCAAGGCCTCTTATGTTCTCTTCTACAGAATCCCAGAAAGTCTCGAGGGCGTCGCGTGAAACATAAACTCCCTCTCGTTCAAGTATGAAGGGTCCGTAAGTTTCGAATTCATAGAACATAGAAACCTCCTCAAAGCATTCCAAACATCATCGGGCCGCGGCGACGGCAAGGTCGGCAGCTTCTTTCATGGTTGCTCCAACTTCAAACTTCAATCCCGACTCTTTGAGGATTTTGCGGCCTTCTTCTACGTTGGTGCCTTCGAGGCGCAGGATGATGGGCAATTTCACGTTGAGTTTTTTTGCGGCGGCGACGACGGCGGTGGCCAGGACATCGACTCGCAGGATGCCGCCGAAGATATTGATGAAGATTGCTTTGACATGGGGGTCGCTGAGCAGAATCCCGAAGGCGTTCTCGATCTGCTCCTGGTTGGCGCCGCCGCCGACGTCGAGGAAGTTCGCGGCGGAACCTCCGGCGTACTGGATGATGTCCATGGTCGCCATGGCGAGGCCGGCGCCGTTGACCATGCAGGCGATGGTGCCGTCGAGCTTGATGTAATTCAGGGCAAACTTCGATGCTTCGACCTCGAGCGGATCTTCTTCGCTGAGGTCGCGCAGCTCTTTTAGGTCTTTGTGGCGGAACATCGCGTTGTCGTCGAAGTTGATCTTGCAGTCGAGCGCGAGCAGCCGGCCGTCTTTCGTGGTGATGAAGGGATTGATCTCCATCAGGGTCGCGTCGGTATCGACGAAGGCCTTGTAGAGGCCGGTCATGAACTTTACGGCATCGTTGATCTGCGCCGGCTTGAGGCCGAGTTTGAACGCGAGCTTTCTGGCCTGATAGGGGGCGAAGCCGACGGCGGGATCGATGTACTCCTTATAGATAAGGTCGGGGGTTTTGTGGGCGACCTCTTCGATCTCCATACCGCCCGATTGGGAGGCCATAAAGACGACCTTTGCGGAGGCGCGGTCGAGGACAAGGCCGAGGTAAAGCTCGCGGTCGATCGCGGAACCCTCTTCGATCAAGAGACGCTGGACCTTCTGTCCCTGCGGGCCGGTCTGATGAGTCACCAACTGCATTCCGAGGATTGCCTTCGCTGCTGCGTCGGCGTCTTCGAGCGACTTCGCCAACTTGACGCCGCCGCCTTTGCCGCGTCCGCCGGCGTGGATCTGCGCCTTGACCACGACAACTTTATTCCCCGCGCCAAACAAGCCTTTTGCGGCGATATCCGCCTCTTCGAGGGTGGTTGCCATTTCGCCGCCGGGGACCGGCACACCATACTTCCGCAGAATCTCTTTTGCCTGATACTCGTGAATTTTCATAGGGATGTTTTCGCGAACTGCCTTCCTTTGAAGTGTAGCGGACGCAAACGAGGGGTCGCAATCGGAAGTCGCACAACTGGTGCGCTTATCGCCCATGCTGCTATTTGAGCGTGAATGGTTCGGAATATGAACAAATCGTTCTACTATTCTTTCGATGACCAAACCGACGAGCCAACAGAACTCTACCAGCGGCCTTACGCGTCGCCGGATGCTGCAGTTATCGACCGCCGGAGCAACCGCTGCCGGCGCGAAGCTCGTTTTCCCCGGTCTTATCGCAGCCGCAGAATCGAGTCCCTCTCGTTCTGCTGCAGCGAAACCGGAGGGCGATCTTTATGTCCGGCTTCTTGCGACGTGGTGTGACGGACTTGTCGCGCACCAGGAGACGACGCTTGGGGACCCTGCATTGCGCGGCGCGCTGCTCTGCCCGGCGTGCACGATTGTCCACGGCCGCTGCGGGGACTCTGTGTACCCGCTTCTTCAGATGGCGCACGCGACCGGCAAGGCGAAGTATCTGGAAGCCGCTCTGCTGGTCTACGAATGGTCGGAGCAGCAGGTCAGCCGCGCGGATGGCAGTTGGATCAACGATGTCACTCTGAGTTCCTGGCAGGGTATTACGGTCTTCCATGCGATCGCGCTTGCGGAGGCGCTGCACTATCACGGCACAATTCTCGACACGGCGACCCGGCAGCGGTGGACGGATCGTCTGGCTCAGGCGGCGAAGTTTCTTGACGGATTTATCAGCATCGAGACTGGAAACATCAACTACCCGGTGACGGCTTCGCACTGTTTTGCTCTCTGCGGGCGAGCGCTGGGGGAGCCGGGTTATCTCGATCGCGCGCGCCAACTCGCGCATGCTTCGCTCGATTACTTCACGGCCAACGGCCTGCTTTTCGGCGAAGGCCACCCGCAAACCGCCGTGACGGCAAAAAAGTGCCGCGCTGTCGATCTTGGGTACAACGTGGAGGAATCGTTGCCCGCGCTGGCGCAATATGCGCTTCTGACGAAGGACGAGACTGTTCTCGAGCAGGCGATCGCCGGGCTTCGCGCGCATATGGAGTTCATGCTGCCCGATGGGGGATGGGATAATTCTTGGGGCTCGCGCAACTACAAGTGGACGTGGTGGGGAAGCCGGACGAGCGACGGCTGCCATCCCGCGTACGTTCTGCTGGCAAGTCATGAACCGAAATTTTTGGAAGTGGCTCAGCGCAATCTTGAACTGATGGCGGCCTGTACCCATGAGAATGTGCTGTACGGCGGTCCGCATTATTTCGAGCATGGCGACCGGCCGTGCATTCACCACACCTTTACCCACGCCAAGGCGCTGGCCACGGTATTGGACAGCGATGCTGAGCGCACAGCACCCTCACCGCGCCTGTCGATTCCGCGCGACGAACCCTACGTGGTCAAATCATTTCCCGAGATCGCCACGCATCTCGCGAGCGTCGGCCCGTGGCGAGCGACCGTCACCGGCTACGACTTTGAATATATCGAACGAGTGCAGGCAGGCGGCGGAGGTGCAGGCGGCGGAGGACATGCGTCGGGGGGAGCGCTTTCTCTGCTGTATCACCAGCGACTCGGGCCGATTCTCACTGCCAGCATGACCGAGTATCAGATGATCGAGATCTCCAACCAGCAGGTCCACCTGGACAAACCGCACATGTGTCTTACTCCGCGGATCGAGCTCGCGGGCAAACCAATCTGCACCAGTCTCAGCGATTTTGAAGCGGCACTTGTCTCCAGAATCGCCTTTGAAGGCAAAGTTCCCGAAGTCGACTTCGATGCAAATGGCCGCCTACTCAGCGCCTCGCACCAACCCCCATCCACAGGCGAAGCCCACTATCATCTCCACTACAGCCTCACCCAATCCACGATAGCTATTACAGCCAGTGTCGACACCGCGTCTCAATCCTCACTCCGATTCATCCTTCCGGTAATCTCAAGCTCCGCCGAACCCATTACGCAACCCGACGCAAGAACTCTCCACATTACAAAACCAAAGGGCACTCTAGTCGTCAGCACGAATGCCCCTCAAGGCTTTAACGCCATCTCCAAAGAGCGCACCTTCAATCTGGTGCCCGGCTTTGAAGCGATTCCTCTTACGGTTTCCATGCAAGCGGGGCAGCAGATCCAGGTCCACCTCGAAGTAGTATAGAATACTACATAGTATAGGATTCATGCATCGAACTCTTGCCTTCACCCGATCGATCTTACGTCGTCACTCAAGTCTCGTTCTAAATCGGAGCCTTCCATGAGCTGGATCTTCCGCATCCTTTCGCCGATTGCAGTCCTGCTGCTTGCGTCTATGTCGATTCACGCGCAGGATCTCAGCGGTAAGTGGCAAGGCACACTTAACCTGGAACAAAAACTTCGCGTCATTCTCCAGATCGAAAAAGGCGACAACGCTTCGTGGAAGGGAGCTATTTACAGCATCGACCAAAGTACGAACAGTATGCCGGTCACCACGCTTTCTCTCAGCGGCACGACGGTAAAGTTCAGCGTGGATCCGATCCACGTCTCCTTCGAAGGCGTCCTCTCTCGCGACGGCAGTTCCATTGCCGGCACCTTCACGCAAGGAAAAGCTATTCCCCTCACTCTTGAGCGGGCAACGACAGCGACCGCGTGGGCTTTCGATCCCTCTCCGCATAAAGTTCAGTTCGTTGCCGTCGAGAAAGACGTAAAGCTCGAAGTCCTCGATTGGGGTGGTACAGGCCGTCCACTTGTCCTGCTCACCGGTCTTGGCGACAGCGCGCATGTCTGGGACAAATTTGCTCCTAAGCTCGCACTGAATTATCACGTCTATGGCATTACCCGGCGGGGCTTCGGCGCCTCCTCTGCTCCTACTCCCACTTCCACGAACTACAAGGCCGATCGCCTTGGCGACGACGTCCTCGCCGTCATCGATGCTCTCCAAATTAACCGCCCTATTCTGGCCGGACACTCCATCGCCGGCGAAGAACTCAGTTCGATCGGGACCCGCCATCCTGAGAAAGTCGCCGCCCTCATCTACCTGGACGCTGGATATCCCCATGCCCTCTACGATCGGGCGCACGGCGCGCTTCTAATCGACGCCGTCACGGTCCGCGATGAGATCAACCAGTTCTTCTCCAACATATCTCCGAGCGAACAGATGCGGCTCATCGACAGTCTGCTTGCAAACCTCCAGCAGCTTCAAAAGGGCCTTGAGCAGCAGCAGCACGACATGCAGGCTGTTCCACCGCCACCTTCAACCGGTCCTCCGCCCAGTCCGCCTCCCGCGGTCCTGGCCATCCGGGAGGGCGTGCAGCGTTACAACACCATCCAGGGCGTTCCGATTCTTGCCATCTTTGCCGACCCTCATGACCTGGGCAACGCCATGAAGGACAAACCGGAGGTCCGTGCTGCAATGGAAGCCATCGATCTGCGCAATGTTGAAGGCCAGGCCAAAGCCTTCGAGATCCAAGTGCCCAACGCTAAGGTGGTACGCATCCCGCATGCCAACCACTACGTCTTTCGTTCCAACGAGGCAGATGTACTGCGCGAGATGAACGCTTTCCTCGCAACGATACCCAACTAAGGTGCGGGCGAAAAATCGCGGAGTTCCTCCACGGTCTTGGCATCCATCTGCACCAGCATTGAGACCAGCAGCTCCACGGCCTGGTCGAAATCCTGGCGGTTCACGATTCCGTTGTGCGAGTGTGTGTACCTCACCGGGACAACCAGATT
>DATAVY010000291.1:0-7563 GCA_036267495.1 Edaphobacter sp. | reverse complement strand
CGACGCCGCCGAGCTCTACCACCACCCCCGCCGCCTCTGGCTTCTCGTTCCCGTCCTCCTCCTCTGGATCATGCGTCTCTGGCTCCAGGCCTCCCGCGGCCGGCTCAACGAAGACCCCGTCGTCTATGCCATCACCGACCGCCGCAGCCTCTTCCTCGGCGTCCTCGTCGTCGCCATCGTCCTCTCCGCCCTTTAGCGCTGCGATACACTAAACAGGAAGAAGAATGAAGACGCGAGACATTTTGCGCCTCATCCACGAGGATGGTTGGTATCAAGTCGCTCACGCGGCAGCCATCGCCAGTTCAAACATCCGACGAAGCCCGGCAGAGTTACCATCGCTGGGCATCCGTCAGAGGACATGGATGAAGGAACACGCAAAAGTATCTTCAAACAGGCAGGACTAAAGCCATGAGAGAGTACGCTGTCATCTTCGAGAAAACCTCCACCGGATGGAGCGCCTACGTTCCAGATCTTCCCGGCCTCGGCGTAGCCGGCCCAACCTACGAAGCAACCGAACAACTCATTCGCGAAGGAATAAACTTCCACATCGAAGGCCTGCTCGCAGACGGCGATCCCATCCTCGAACCCACCACCCGCGTAGCCCGCATGCCCATCTCTGCCTGATCAAATTTCATGAACGAAGCCATCCCCCAGCTCCAAACCTACGACGAACCCTCTCTCGACGACGCATTCGCCACCCTCGCCGACGAGGTTCGCACAGCAGATGCAACGAACGTCGAAGCCTTCCGTCTGCACTGGCTCGGCCGCAAACAAGGTCGCCTGAAACTCATCAGCGAAGCCTGGCTAAAATCCGCACCACCCGAAGCCAAAAAAGCCCTCGGCATCCGCTTCAACCAGCTCAAACAAAAAATCGAAGCGGCCCTCGAAGCTCCCGCCGCACCCAAAAAATCAGCAGAGCAGGGAATCGACATCACCCTCCCCGGTGCCGTCCGCACCCCCGGCATCCCTCACCCGCTCCTCAAAACCATGCACGAGATCGTCCAGGTCTTCCACCATCTCGGCTACTCCACCCACCTCGGCCCCCAGGTCGAGTCCGACTTCTACAACTTCGAAGCCCTCAACTTCCCCCCCAACCACCCCGCCCGCGACACCCAGGACACGCTCCTCATCGCCGCGCAGCAATCCCGCCCCTCGCGCGACCGCCTGTTGATGCGCACCCACACCAGCCCTGTCCAGATCCGCACCATGATCGCGCAAGCCCCGCCCATCCGCATCGTCATCCCCGGCAAGGTCCACCGCAACGACGCCGCCGACGCCACCCACTCCCCCATCTTCCACCAGGTCGAAGGCCTCTGCGTCGACACCAACATCACGTTCTCAGATTTAAAGGGAACCTTGGATCACGCCATGAAAGCGCTCTTCGGCAGCGACGTAAAAACACGTTTCTTCCCCAGCTTCTTCCCCTTCACCGAACCCTCCGCCGATGTCCAGATCTCCTGCATCTTCTGCGGCGGCAAGGGCTGCCGCAAATGCAAACACTCCGGCTGGATCGAGCTCCTCGGCTGCGGCATGGTCGACCCCGCCGTCTTCGCCGCAGTCACCGAAGAACGCCGCAAGCTCAACCCATCCGACGACGCTTACAACCCCGAAAAGATCACCGGCTTCGCCTTCGGTATGGGCGTCGAGCGCATCGCCATGATCCAGCATGGCATCTCCGACATCGGCCACTTCTACACCGGCGACATGCGCTTCCTCGAGCAATTCGCATAGACGAGCAATTCGCATAGACAAAATCCATCCCCGACCAACGGGAGGACCGAAGCAAATCACCCACCCCGACCGGTACACACGCCACGAAGTGGCCGCGCGCCGCGCAGGCGGCCCGTCCGGCAGGACACGAACGCAGGCAGACCGTCCGGCAGGACAGGTGGTTACTTCTTGACCGCTTTCCCAAAAAATCCAAACAGCAGATGCAGCACCGCCAGTGCCAGCGCCCCAAGAAACGCCGCCTTCCACGTCGTCACCGAAAATCCCGGCACAAACCTGCTCGAGAACATCAGAATCACCGCATTGATCACCAGAAAAAACAGCCCGAACGTCAAAATCCCCAGCGGCAGCGTAATGATCTTCAACAGCAATCCCAGCGTCGCATTGAACAGCCCAATCACGATCACCGCAATCAACGCCGACACAAAGCTGCTGATATTGAACCCCTCCACAAAGTGCGCCACCACCAGCAGCGCCACCGCATTCAAAATCCAGTGCAGAAGCAAACGAAGCATCGTGAAGTCCTCTCCATCACAAGATTAAAATCAGGAAGTTGCGGCAGGCCCTCCGCCCCAAAAGAATACCCCAAGCCAGCAAAGCCGCCCTGTCTTCGTGCATTCACCCAAAAGATCACTTCGCCCCGCCATGGTCATAGCTGATCACCCGCGAAATCTTCCATGCTCCATCCTTGCACTGCCACAGCATCACGAACTTCGCCTCGCCCACATCGCTGTCGCCGGGGTGATGAAACCGATGCGTCCCAATCTCGACCGCACCATATCCATTCAACGGATACACCTCCAGCGACCCCGCTACCAGCTCTCGTGTCACCTTCCCGCAGATGTTCTTTTTAATCGAGTCCAGAAATGGCTGCTTCCCAACTGCCAGCCCTGTCTTGTCGTGATAAAACTCCAGGTCATCCGTAACCAGCGTCCCCAGCTTCTCGAGATTGCATGTGTTGTAAGCGTCGAACAGTTGCTTATCCAGCGCAGTAATCGCCTGCGTAAGCTCCTGCTCGTTCTTGATTGCGTCGAGCGCCGGTACAGGAGCTGATCCCTGTGTCACCTGCGTGCCTGCATACGACATCCCACCTGAAAGCAGCATCATTGCCAATACGAGCACGCGCATCGCCACACTCCCTTTTAACGATTTCAAGATGATGAAAAGACCAGTCGTTTCTACGCAGGCCAGCCCTCGGAAGTTCCTGCCTCAGCATTTAGACTGGAAACTGCCCAATGAACATCCTCACCAAGTGGCTCCGCCACTACCTGCCCGCACTCTCCGTCACCGACCGGCAGCTAGCCGACGACCTCACCCTCCGCGGCATCGCCGTCGAAGGCGTCCACTCCCTCGGCCCCGCCGCCTCTGGCAAACCAGCCGGCCACCTCTTCGAGATGGACATCACCACCAACCGCGTCGACGCGATGAATCACTACGGCATAGCCCGCGAAGCTGCCACCATCTACAACCTCCCGCTCTCATCTCTTATTGAATCCCCACAAATGCCCGTCATTCTGACCCTGAGCGACAGTCGAATGGGGAAGGACCCCCGCATTTCCTCCGAAGCGCCCCAAACCTCAACGAAATCCACCTTCCCCATCACCATCGAAGCCCCAACCCTCTGCGGCCGCTTCACCGCCCAAATCCTCCGCAACATCACCATCGCCCCCTCCACCGGCCAGGTCGCCGAGTACTTCACCCTTCTCAACCAGAAACAAATCTCCAACGCCGTCGACGCCTCAAACTTCACTCTGATGGGCATGGGCCATCCCACCCACGCCTTCGATCTCGACAAACTCGAAGGCGGCATCATCGTCCGTCTCGCCCACAAAGGCGAAAAACTGAAACTCCTCGACGGCACCGAACGCACTCTCGAGCCCGACGATCTCGTAGTAGCCGACCATAAAAAAGCCCTCGGTCTCGCCGGAGTCATGGGCGGCTGGGACTCCATGATCACTCCCGAAACCAAAAACATCCTCGTCGAGTCCGCCTGGTTCGATCCCGCCGCGGTTCGCCGATCCTCGCGCCGCCACGGCCTCCACACCGACGCCTCACACCGCTTCGAACGCGGAGCTGACATCAACGCCGCCCCCATCGCCAACGCCCTCGTCTCCAATCTCATCCTTGAACATGGCGGCCACGCCGAAGGCGAACTCATCGACGTCCTCATCCCCGAGATCGCCGCCCGCACCGCCTCGCGCCCCCCCATCGCCCTCTCCGTCCAACAAGTCCAACGCCACCTCGGCGCCACCCTCGAAGACACCCCCACCCACTCCGCCCTCACCCCGGACCTGATCCACCAATATCTAACCGCCCTCGGCTGCACCCTCACCGAAACTTCAACGCCCATAACGTCTCCCCACAAGGAAGCCGTCGTCGCCAATGAATCCGTCGTTGCCAATGAATCCGTTGTTGCCAATGAATCCGTCGTTGCGTCTAGGTACCCCGAGGCTTCAGCCTCGGGTCTCTCAAGGGCGGACAAGGAAGGGGGCTTTAGCCCCTGGGGTTTGTCTCCTTCTGTGCCGGATACTAAATTCTCCGTCCAACTCCCCTCCTGGCGGCTCGACCTCGAACGCGAGATCGATCTCATCGAAGAAGTCGCCCGCGTCTACGGCTACAATCGATTCGCCAACACCCTCCCTACGCCGCTCCCCGTCATCGCCCACCCCTCCGCCCAAAAAGAAGCCGCCGTCCGCACCCGCCTCCTCGCCCTCGGCTACAGCGAATCCATCTCCAGCACCTTCGCCTCACAAGCAGACGCCGGCCTCTTCCACGAGCCACAGAACCGGGTGCCCCATCGTCGCGACGGTTCCATCGTCGATAAGGTGGGCCATCGTGCGGAGCACGATCCGTCTTCCTCCCACGCGCCACAAACCGTCCCCATGGAAAACCCTCTCTCCGAAGAGGCCTCCCTCCTCCGCCCATCCCTCATCCCCGGCATGTTAAACATGCTCGCCCACAACCTCAACCGCGACGTCAAAGACGTCCGCCTCTTCGAGCAAGGCCAGATCTTCACCGGCGCCATCCCCGCCGGCGCCGCCTTCGTCGCAGAAGTCAAAGAATCCCCTCAGCTCTCTCTCGGCCTGACAGGCAACGTCCGCGCAACCGGCCGCTACACCGCAGAGTCCCCCCACTTCTTCGAGCTCAAGGGCGCAATCGAATCCATCCTCTCCCTCTTCACTCCGCCCGGCGGCCCCGCAGCCATCACCTTCTCGGCCGAAGCCCCCGCATGGCTCCAGCCCGGCCGCTCTGCCACTGCGTTGGTCAACAATCAACCCATCGCTCACCTCGGCGAGCTCGCCCTCTCCGAAACCCAGAGACGCAAGCTCCGCCAACCCGTCTTCCTCGCCCAGCTCGACCTCGCCCAGCTCTATGAGCTCCCCCTCAAGCGCGTCACCGCTCACGACCTCTCCCGCTTTCAGGCCGTCGAGCGCGACTTCTCCTTCGTCTTCCCCGACGCCGTCCAATGGCATACCATCGCCTCCGCCCTCCACGCCCTCGCCATTCCCGAGCTGCAAAGCTTCCAGCCCATCGAAGTCTGGCGCGACCCCAAAAAGTTCCCCGGCGTCCACTCCCTCCTCCTCCGCACCGTCTTCCAATCCCACGACCGCACCCTCCGCGACGACGAACTCACCGCCTGGTCCGCGGCCCTCATCACCGCCCTCACCAGCCTCGGAGGCACCCTCCGCGCGAGCAAAGACTGAAGAGACCCGAATCGAAGTTCTCCCGCTGCTGCATCGAAATTCTCCAGCCGCTGCATCGAAATTCTCCGGCTGCTGCATCAAATGCCGCTGCTGTATCGAAATTCTCCAGCCGCTGCATCGAATGCCGCTGCTGCATCGAAATTCTCCCGGCTGCATCGAATGCCGCTGCTGCGTCTAGGTACCCCAAGGCTTTAGCCTTGGGCCTCTCTTTGCGCCCCGCGGAAACGGGCTTTAGCCCCTGGGGTATGTGTTCGCGACAGTCCAGCCACAACCAAAAAAATAAATCTCCAAAAAGCGGCAAGTTTCCCACCACCACAAACCCACCACAATCCACCACAAACTCACCACGCATTCACCATCCAAAAACCACCGGCAAAACCTCTAAACCCCCTTCAAAATCGCACCCTCCACCATCAAAAAATAATCTGCAAAAATTCAGGCACCCAGATTGATTCCACCCCAGTTTCCCTCAGGCAAATCCCCGCCTCCCGCGTCTATACTCATAGAAATATGAGTACCTCTACCCTCAGCTCAGGTATCACCGCGGACGAGTTCCAGGCTCTCGAACAAAAGGTCCTCCGCGCCGTGGAAATCGTCAAAAAAGAGCGCGAAGCCCGCGCCGCCGCCGAGGCCGAAATCGCCTCTCTCCGTGAAGAATTAGCCACTTACAAAGAAAACGCGCGCACCGTCGAAAGCGAAATCACCACCCTCACCAAAGAACGCGAAGCCGTTCGCGTCCGTGTCGAAAAGATGCTGCAACAAATAGACGAACTCCTCTAAAACCAACACGAAGGAGACACGATGAACCAAACCCTCGAAACTCCGCAAGCCGCCCCCCAGGCCCCCCCGCAGCCCACGCAAAGCCAGGCCATCTCGGTAGATATCTACGACCAGATCTACAATCTCCGCGGCACCGACCCCGCCTACATCGAGCGCCTCGCCCAGATCGTCGACGCCAAGATGCGCGCCGTCTCCGCCCACGGCAACACCGTCGATTCGCTACGCGTAGCCGTCCTCGCCGCCCTCAATATCGCCGACGAGCTCTGCACCGCACGCCAGCGCCTCGACTCGCTCTCCGGCAGCCTCCAGAACTCGCAGCAATCCAATCGCAGCCGCGCCACCACCCTCGCCCACATGCTCGATGAGGTCCTCGAAGACCGCAAAGTCGGCTAATCTCGGGTGTGAGACTCGAGCGCGAAGATCGAAACGCAGCCATCGCTCCCAAGAGCCAACCGTGCGACTCGTTACCCAAGCCCTTCATCTCGCAATAGCTCTCTGTCTTCTTCCGCCCGCCATCGTTGCGCAATCCCGCCCTGCCTATAAAACCAATCCAAAGTTCCAGACCGCGATCAGCGACGGAAAACTGCTCGCCGACAATCAGGACTATGACGATGCGATTGCCTCTTACAAGGAGGCAAACGAGATCGCACACGGCAGAGACAAATCTGTTCTCCACGCTCTGCTCGAGCTTCAGATCACCAACGAAGACTACGACGACGCCCTCGCCACGGCCCAGACATTCAAAGCCACAGCGGCAACCCCAGCCGAAAAGTCATACGCCGAAGCCAGCCGTGGCCGCATCCTCTTTCTCCAGGCCGAGCCGCAATCAGGGTCCCAGTTCGACCCAGCTCTTCTCAACTCCGCCGATGCCGCCTTCCAGGCCGCTCTCGCTATCGATCCGAAAAACTCTTCCGCACTCTTCACCGACGGTCAGGTTCTCGTCCGCCTCAACCAGATCGAAGCTGCCCGCGCCCGATTCAAAGCCAGCCTCAGCTTGCTCAAGCCGGACGATCCCCTCTACTCCCGCACCCGGCGATTCGCCGCAGATCCCGCACTCGCTCTTCTGCCCCTGGCTCCCGCCTTCACCGTCACGACCCTCGACGGCTCCAGCTTCAATCTCGACCAGAGGAAGGGCAAAGTCATCCTCCTCGACTTCTGGGCCACGTGGTGTGGCCCCTGCATGGAAGAGCTGCCGCAAATCAAAAAGATCGCCAAAGACTTCGCCGGTCAGCCGCTCGTCATCCTCAGCATCAGCTGGGATGAGGACGAACAAACCTGGAAAAAATTCGTGGCCAAAAACCAGATGACCTGGCCGCAGTATCGTGACACAGGCCACAGAATCGGCAATCTC
>DATAVY010000290.1:0-1662 GCA_036267495.1 Edaphobacter sp. | reverse complement strand
AATCATCCTCGGCATCACCGCTTCTGCCGATTCGGCCCGGCGATATCCCTTGACATCCGCTCGCCTTTCGGTATGCTTTACGCCAACTTGTAACGTTTGAATACCGGCGCAACTGGCTATCTCTGTCAGTTCCGCATACTGAAGCTGCGGTTTTGAGTATTCAGGTGAATGCAATGCTTTTTCCCTTGTAGATTCGAGAGCTTTCCCACAAAGAACAAGATCTTCTTCTTCTTCGATTGGGATGGCACGCGCGAAACAACCCAACAAACCTAGCAGGCGGGCGTTCCCAGCGCCGCAGAGCGGACGGGAGACTTTGGAGAGGTATGCGCGGCCAATGGAGGCAGCTTCGATTCGACCCGCTTGTGCAGTGTGGCGCAGGGGCAGATATGGGATCCCTACTAGAAGGATCGCAGATGAACCTTTCCGTCAGCTACCGTTTCTTAAGTGTGAACGCGATCGCCGGGAACAAGGCATTTTCGCTGCTCCGTGCCTCTGCGTCTGGCGACAATCACGCTGCTGGCAGACGATGCGGTTCATGAGTATGACTGTTTATCATCACTCATTGAAGTAGGCTTTCACACCAACCATTAGTTCCACTGAACTCGCACCAAAAGAGGACACCCGATGCCCCTCAGCCGCCGGAGTTTGCGACGCATTGCACAGGTGCTCACATGCCTGTCTCTGCTATCCATTGCCAGAGCGCAGAACGACCCCCACGCAAGCTGGCGGGCCTACGGTGGCGCCGAGGATGGAGCGCAGTACTCCTCCCTGAAGCAGGTCAACCGCGGCAACGTGATGCAATTGAAGCCTGCGTGGATGGCGTCCACCGGCAACGGGGCTGTCTATGCCTTCAACCCGCTCGTCATCGGCAACACCTTGTATGCATTGGCGGAGAAGGATCACATCCTCGCGCTCGATGCAGCTACCGGCAAGCGGAAGTGGTCGCACAGCATCAATGCAAAAACGAAGTTGCTGACCAACCGCGGCCTCACCTACTGGCAGAGCAAGGACGGCAGTGATGCACGCCTCATCTTCGCTGCCGACAATGCATTACAGGAGATCGACGCGCGGACCGGCAAGAGTATTGACAACTTCGGCGAAGAGGGCCACATCGATTTACGCGCAGACCTCGGCCGAGATCCCGAATCGCTAGCGCTGGTGCAAAGCTATAATCCCGGCCGCGTCTTTGAGAACCTGGTGATCGTCGGCTCGGCAACCAACGAGGAATACCACTCCGGCCCGGGCGACATTCGCGCCTTCAATGTGGTCACCGGACGTCTCGTTTGGACCTTTCATACCATCCCGCATCCAGGAGAAATTGGCTACGACACTTGGCCCAAAGATGCGTGGAAGACTGTGGGAGGCGCCAACGCCTGGAGCGGAATGGCACTCGATAGCAAACGCGGCATTCTCTACGTTCCGACGTCCAGCCCCAAATACAACTTCTACGGCGCCGATCGCGCGGGTAAGAACCTGTTCGGCGATTCCTTGCTCGCATTGGACGCCCGCACCGGCAAGCTTCGCTGGTACTACCAGATGGTGCACCACGACATCTGGGATTATGACAATGCCAGTACGCCCATGCTGATGACCGTGCGCCATAACGGCAAGCCGGTTGACATCGTCGCGGAGGCCTCGAAGACAGGCTTCCTTTGGGTCTTT
>DATAVY010000289.1:0-3422 GCA_036267495.1 Edaphobacter sp. | reverse complement strand
GCGGGCGGCGGCAACCGCTTCGCAGAGCGTGCAGCCACGTTGAGCCGATTCGTCTTCGATACGCGCAAAACCGAAAAGCTGGCCGACCGGGTCGGTAGTTTCGATCTCTCCGCAGACGGAGAAAAAATGCTCCTGGCCTTGACCCCAGAAGGCGCAGGCGGCGGTCGCGGCGCTGGAGGCGGGCCCGCGCGTCCTACCTATCTCATCGTTCCTGCAAATGCCCCCATCAAACCCGGCGAAGGAATGGTGTCGCTTGCCGATCTCCAGGTCCGCATCGATCCCACAGCCGAGTGGAACCAGATGTACCACGAGGTATGGAGAGTCGAGCGGGCCTACTTCTACGATCCCAACTTCCACGGCGTAAATACCGTCGAGGAGGAGAAGCGCTTCGAACCCTACGTACAATCCATCGCCGCGCGCAGCGACCTGAACTACATCTTCCAGGAGATGCTCAGCGGATTTTCGGTTGGACATCTGCGCGGCACAGGCGGAGCAATTCCAGAGGCGAAGCGAGTTCCCGGCGGTCTGCTGGGCGCGGACTACACCATTGAAAACGGTCACTACTGTCTCGCGAAAATTCTTACCGGAGGCAGCTGGAATCCGGAAGAGAAGGCTCCGCTCGCAGAGCCGGGCCTGAATATCCATACCGGAGACTGCATCCTTGCCGTCGGTGGCGAAGAAATAAAGGCCGACGACGACATTCAGCGGTTGCTCGAGGGGACAGCAGGTCATGCGATCACCCTGCACATCGCATCCGCCAACGGCAGCAACCCGCGAGACGTCACCGTAGTCCCCATCCGCAGCGAAGCCGCTCTGCGCAACAGCGAGTGGATCGAGGACAATCAACGCAAGGTCGACAAGCTCTCCGGCGGCAAACTGGCCTATGTCTATCTGCCCGACACCGGCAACGGCGGATTTACCAACTTCAACCGCTTCTACTTCTCCCAGCTGAATAAGCAGGGCGCTGTAATCGACGAGCGCTTCAACGGCGGTGGCCAGGTTGCCGACTACATCATCCAGGCGATGCAACGAAGAATCGTCGGCTACTGGGCCTATCGCTACGGAGCGATTCAGACGACATCGAATGCCTCCATTCCCGGACCGAAGGTGATGATCATCAATGAAGTCGCCGGTTCCGGTGGCGACGCGATGCCGTGGCTGTTCCATCAGGAGAAGGTCGGAACGCTGGTCGGAAAACGCACCTGGGGCGGCCTCGTCGGCATCGGCGCCATTCCCGTCTTGATGGATGGAGGTACCGTGACTTCGCCCAGCTTCGGATACTTCTCTCCCGAAGGCAAGTGGCAGATTGAAAATCACGGCACCGACCCCGATGTCGTTGTCGAACAGGATCCGAAGGCCGTCAGTGAGGGACACGATCCGCAGTTGGAGAAGGCGGTAAGCGTCGCGATGCAGGAGCTGACACAGCATCCCGTTCAGGAGCCGGCGAAACCTCCCTATCCGAACTATCACAAAAAATAGCGAACCGTGCGGATAGCGATATCCGCACCTTTTCGCTTCGAATAATCATCGCTTCTTCTATTTTGCCGGTGTGGCCGGAGTTTCGGTATGAGCCTGGACAAGCCATTTGTCATTGGGCTGCCGGACCCAGGTCGTGGTGGCGTTGTTGTCGTAGCTCTTCACCTCGGGCTTGTCTTCGACACCGCAGTTGAAGCTGCTGACAACGTGGTACGCGGTCAGAGCCGAATCCGGGGAGAGGATGCGAACCTGCAGATCGCGGAGCTCATAGGCCTGCAGTTTGCAGTGCTTCAGATTCACCAGAAGCGCGTCGACAGCCTGAATCTTGTCATTGACTTCGATAAAGTCTTTGGTGAAAAGACCCCGCACGGTAGCGAAATCGCCTTCGGCCATGGTGGTCCAGAGATGTTGCTCGAGATTGACGATCTCTACCGGCGCAGGCGGTCTGTTCTGGGCACGGATTGATGCGGAACACGCCAGAATCGCAGCCGCCATAACCACGTTGCGATACGATTTTGCCCGGTTCTTTTCCATCGTCGTGCCTCCCTTTGCTGGTGGACAGAATTTCGAAGGTAACCTCCGAATCTTCAAGAGATGAACTGCCAGTCGTGCCTGAAAATTTTTCATAAGCTATTTCTTCCGCTAAGCCATTGGCTTCGTACCACTTATGGAATAGCTCCCTCGCTCTGGCCTTCCTTTTCGCTTGTTTCTACCACATCGCAGCTAGCGGAAAACGGGCAAAATTTATCTTCCTCTTTTATAAGTGATTAGAGCGCTTTGACGATTTGACGAAAGCTCCCAGCGGAGAATTTCGCGTCCTGTGGAGGCCCCGCAGCAGTTTTCGCGTCTTAGTACTATCTGCGGGACAGCCGCAGGGGAGGATGTGTGACGAAGATGGATCTTTTGCGGCGTGTCGGTGGTGCTTCGCTGGTTCTTGGCTTGGTGGTTGTGCAGGCCGGGGTTGCATCCAACGCGCTCGGTCAGACGGCGGCTAAACCCAAGCCAAAAGGCGCCGCCGACGCCAGGGCAAACATGGCCGCGTGGACGCCGGATGTGCAGAAGACGCTCGGCGTGTCCCAGGATAACTTCAACGCGGAGGGATTGAACAAGCTGACCAGGATGCAGTTGACGGCGCTCCTGATCTCGGCGAGGCCCGCTCCCGGGAAGCAGGTTCTTACTTGTCCGGCCGGCGGAACGATGCCCTCGGGCCGAATCCGCGTATTGGTGACCGTGACAGGGGACGATCCGACCGGAGCGATTGCGACCGCGATCAAACAGGCGGTGGGCTCGCTGAGCGGAGTCGACGTGGTGGACACGCCAGCAACCGCGGACCGGGCGTTGCATGTAGTGATCCAGGAGCAGACTGTGAATAAGCGAACCATCGGATATACGGCTTCCTACCTGACATCGACTCCCTGCCTCGCCGAAGCAGCAGGGAAGAAGTCGGATGCGGAACTGAAGGGCACGCTCGGAACATATTCGAATGCGAAGGGCCCCGATCTCGCCAGAGATCTTGCCGGCATGATGGATCAGGATCTCCAGCCTTTGCGATCGGGAAAATAAAGACCCCATAGTCTTGCAAAGGAAGACGTTTTTGTATATACACATTTGTATAGGCGGTAAGTTTGCGGTTTTCGTGGGATGAAAACAAGAATTGCAGCAACTATTCCAAGCATGGGGTTTATTTTGAGACGGCAATGCTCATCTTCGACGATCCCCGTTTCATCATGGGGCGCGACCTCACGGTCGATGATGAAGAGCGTTGGCAGACGATCGGGCTTGTTCAAGGGATATTGTTGCTTGTCGCGCACACAATGGGCGAAATAGAAGATCAGGAGATTGTTCGAATTATTTCGGCTAGGGAAGTGACCGCCCGTGAAAGGAAAGTCTATGAAGAAGGCCTTGAATAAGAGATCGAAGATGGTGCTCTATCGTGAACCGGGAAG
>DATAVY010000288.1:0-7899 GCA_036267495.1 Edaphobacter sp. | reverse complement strand
GTCTTTGCACGCGCCCGCCGCATGGCGGTCCACGCAGTTAAGCGACAAGTTTAATTTTCCGTTAATAAACCACTTCGCGTGCTGCGCCTCACCCGCGAGCACCTTCGACCATGGAGCGAACCAATCGAGTTCCCTCGCCGCATCTCCCCAGAACTGCTCCGGCTCTTCCACGCTCTGCCGGTACATCGCCTCATACTCGGCAAGGCTCTTGATACGGGCCTTTGCGGCAAACTCCGCGGGCGGCGGGAACACCCTGTGCTCCCGCAGACTGGAATCCAGGTTCGCGTTGCCTTCAACCGTCGCCAAGCTAAAGACCTCCATGTTCACGCTGCAATAAAACGAAGGTACCCTATACAACCCCCTCGGGCAACCGCTTCGCACCGCAATTTGACAACACAAATGCAAACCGAATCATGTATCGTGAAACGCGCATCCAAATCTATGCTTTTGATCCATTCGCAGGCTTGATTACCGTTTCAAGAATCAAAAATCTCCCGAGGATTTTGAACATGGCCCTGGCTTTTCTCGATCGTGACCACTCCATCGCCCCCGCAGGATACAGCCGCTGGCTGGTTCCGCCCGCCGCCCTCGCCATTCACCTTTCAATCGGCCAGGTCTATGCCTTCTCCGTCTTCAAGAACCCGCTGCTCGCCCTGCACGGCGCCGACGGCTCGGCGTGGAACCTGAAAGAAGTCGGCTACATCTTCTCGATCGCGATTGCGTTCCTCGGCATCTCGGCCGCTCTCTTCGGGGCGTGGCTGGAGAAAGCCGGACCGCGACGCGCCATGTTCTACGCCGCCGTCTGCTTCGGCCTCGGCTTTGTCATCGCCTCCTTCGGGGCCGGCAGCCATCAGCTCTGGCTCATCTATCTCGGCTATGGAGTCATCGGAGGCATCGGCCTCGGGCTCGGCTACATCTCGCCCGTCTCGACGCTCATCAAGTGGTTTCCCGACCGCCCCGGCCTCGCCACCGGTCTCGCCATCATGGGATTCG
The DNA here is from genome assembly GCA_036267495.1 of Edaphobacter sp. Lineage (GTDB taxonomy): Bacteria > Acidobacteriota > Terriglobia > Terriglobales > Acidobacteriaceae > Edaphobacter. The sequence goes on along the minus strand of DATAVY010000288.1, from coordinate 6,906 downwards.
GAGGAGGCGCGATGATCGGCGGCCCGCTGGCCAGTCAGCTCATGGCGCACTTCAAAGCCGCGGGGCAGCCCTCGATTCCCTACACCATGATCGCCATGGGCGTTCTCTACTTCATCTTCATGATGTTCGGCGTCTTCACCATCCGCGTCCCGCCCGACGGCTGGAAGCCCGCAGGCTGGGAGCCTTCGACCAATCACTCCGCTCTCATCACCAGCCATAACGTCGCCGTCCACGAGGCATGGAGGACGCCGCAGTTCTGGCTGCTCTGGGTCATGCTCTTCGTCAATGTCACCGCCGGCATCGGCATCCTCGAGCAGGCCTCGCCGATGATCCAGGACCTCTTCAAGGGCGGCATCAGCCCCGTGGCCGCGGTCGGCTTTGTCGGTCTGCTCAGTATCTTCAATATGGCCGGCCGCTTCTTCTGGGCCTCTACGTCCGACTTCATCGGACGCAAGGCGACCTACTTCATCTTCTTCACGCTGGGGGCCGTACTTTACTTCGTTCTCCCACTCACCCGTCAGGACAAGATGAACTCGGTTCCGCTCTTCGTCGGCATCGCGGTTGTGCTGCTCTCGATGTACGGCGGAGGCTTCGCCACCATCCCTGCCTATCTCAAGGACCTCTTCGGCGGCTACAACGTCTCGGCCATTCACGGGCGGCTGTTGACGGCATGGTCGGCCGCCGGCATCATCGGCCCGCTCATCGTCAACGGCATTCTCGACCACTACGTCGCCAACAAGATGCCGAAGCAGGATGCTTATCCGCTCATCCTGCACATCATGTGCGGCCTGCTGGTCATCGGCTTCCTGGCCAACCTGATGGTCCGCGCGGTCGACGAAAAATTCTGGCTGAAAGACAAGAACGTCGTCGTCCCCCAGGGCGCAGCCCACTAGACAACCGCAATTTCAGGAGAAGATCGATGGCAGACACTACGGTAAAAAAATCATCCCCGGCCCTGATCGCTCTCGCCTGGGCGATCGTCATTATCCCTACCGCGTGGGGCTTCAACTTCACGCTTCAGAACGCAATGAAGCTGTTTACCGCGCCAAGCGCAGCCCCCACAGCGCCGGCAAAGTAATCAAAAAAGTCGTAAGCCTCAACCCGGATCGCCACAGATAACACGGATCAGGAACGATCAGGAAGAATCGGGAAGGATCAAGAAGAATCAGGAACGATCAGGAGAATCAGAAAGGATCCGTCTTAGATCTGTCTTGATCCATTTTGATCCGCTTTTAACAGCCTGCGGAAAAAGTCCGTCTTGCTTAACGGCACGGCTTCACAGGCTGCGGAAAAAGTCCGTCTTGCTTAAGGGCACGGCTTCACAGGCTGCGGAAAGAGTCTGTTTTGCTTAATGGTATCCCAAAGCTGAAGAGCTGCTGAAAAATACCGCTTTGCTTAAGGGCACGGATTTATCCGTGCCGTAAGTGCTTCACTTGTAATGCGGCTTTAGCCGCTGAGGTATGCCTTTTGTTTCGAAAATCACTTTTTCAGCACCCTCTTTAGCTTGGGTCTCCGTGCCATAAGTGCTTCCCTTTGTGACGCGGCTTCACAGGCTGCGGAAAAAACTCTGTTTTGCTTAAGGGCACGATTCATCCGTGCCATAAGTGCTTCCCTTTGTGACGCGGCTTCACAGGCTGCGAAAAAACTCTGTTTTGCTTATGGCACGGATTCATCCGTGCCATAAGTGTTTCACTTTGTGACGCGGCTTCAGCCGCTGAGGTACGCTGTTTATTTCGCGAGCCACTTTTTCCGCAGCCTGTTTAATCCGTGTCATCCGCGCCAATCCGCGGTGAGTCTTTACTGTAGAAGCGCCACGGCGGCATCGGTCATCGCAGTAATCCCGGTACGCAGCGTCGGCTCGGGCAGCGGAGCAAACAGAGGCGAGTGCGGCGAAGGCAGCGCCACTCCGGTGCGCTCGCTCTCGGCCACCTTCGCCGGGTCATACGCACCCAGCCAGAAGATCACCGCCGGAATCTTGTGATCGAGGCTGAACATGCCGAAGTCCTCGCTGCCCATGACCGACTTGCGCTCGATCACATTGTCGGCTCCAAGCTTCGCCTCGAAGATCTTCTGCAGTTTCGCCGCGAGCGCCGGATCGTTCACCGTCGCCGGAGTCGACTCGTCGTTCAGCACTGTCACAATGGGCATCCGGTCTGCGGGAACCCCCGCGGCGATCGCAACGCCCTTCGCGGTACGTTTCACCCCTTCGATGATCGTCTGCCGCACCTCCTCGCTGTAGCAGCGGGTGGTCAGCTCCATCTTCACCTCGTCAGGAATGATGTTGCGTTTGGTGCCGCCAAGAATGTGTCCCACCGTCACAACCGCGGGCTGCGAAGGAGGGACCGACCGGCTAACGATCGTCTGCAGCGCCACGATAAACTCGCCGGCCATCACCACCGGGTCCTTGCCTGCCTCGGGCGCCGCGCCATGGCTGCCCACCCCGCGCATCACCACGTCGATCGAGGTCGAGCTGGCCAGCGCCGGACCCGAGACCACCGCCACCTTGCCCGCGGCGAAGTTCGCATCATGCAGCGCGATGGCCACGTCCGGCCTGCCGAAGCGCTCATACAGATGGTCGGCCAGCATGGCCTTCGCCCCGTCGATGGTCTCTTCGCTGGGCTGTCCGATCAGCATCAGCGTGCCGTGCCACTGACTCTTCAACGCGGCCATGTTGCGCGCGACGCCAATCATCGTGGTGATGTGAATATCGTGCCCGCAGGCGTGCATCACGCCCACATCCTGCCCGGCGGGATTCTTCGACCTCACTTTGCTCGCATAAGCAAGCTTCGTCTCTTCCGTCACCGGCAGCGCGTCGAGGTCGGTCCGGATCAACAGCGTCGGACCCGTGCCGTTCTTCATAATCCCGACCACGCCGTAGGCCTCGGAGCCGTCGGGATACTTCCCCACACGCTCGGTTACGGTATATCCCGCTTTGCGCATCTCGTCCGCCAGCAGCGCCGAGGTCTGCGCCTCATGATGCGACAGCTCCGGCGCGCTGTGAAGCGACTTGTAGGTCGTCAGCAGGCCGGAAAGCTGCTTGTCCACCAGAGCAGGAACCTCCTGCGCTATTGCCCTCGACGTTAACCCCACGCCCACTGCCGCCGCCGCTCCCCACACCGCCACACTCCGCCATCGCCGCATCGTTCTCTCCAGTTGTTGCTTGAACTTGTTTAGAGAACTGTACATGGTCGGCCGCGATAGACTCCACTCATCGTGTCTTCCTATTGGCCCGCCATCATCGGATTCTTCTTCGGCTTCGGCTTCGGCGTAGGCTGCGCTCTCGCTGTGATGTATTCCATCTTCATGGGAGGTTATCGCGCGGCCATCTGCGATTCCCAGCTTCCCACGCCGCCCGAGCGCTATGCCAGGGCCCTCGCAAGGTCTCGCCCTGACAAGAGAAATACCGGCAAGTGAAATACCGGCAAGAGAAATGCCGGGAAGAAATAACGCGGAGCCCGCCCGCGCACGGGCCAGCTGAGGGCGTTACGAAACTCGCGGCAGCAGTAGGTTAGGGAAAAGGTGGACGATTCGCCTGACCAACCTTAGGAACTTCGATCCGCAAATCGTGTGGCCGTCTTATCTGGCGTGAAGGAGTTCTTTCGTCAGTTTCGCCGCCCCAAGCACATTCGTGATTCGCTTTAGGTTGTATGCCATTGTCGCGATACCGATTTCGGCTCGTGCCCCGGTCAACCCACGCAGCAACAGACGAGGATGTCCAAAGATGCGGTATTTGATCGTAGCGAACGGATGTTCAACCGTGCATCGGCGCAGTCTCATCGCTTTCCGCGTAACGCGTTCCTGCATTCGGTTTAGAGCGTCTTCGTACAAACGACGGGCTAAACCGCGTCTCGGAGCTTGTGTGCAGCGGGACTTCAGCGAGCAGGCGGCACAGTCGATAGACGATGCCTTGTACATCGTGTATCGGTCTTTGTGATTGGTATGCTTGCGCGCTCAAAGCCAGGCTCTGATAGCGCAAGCCTTGCGACGAACGCATCGACGACGCGGCACATGTGATCGGCAGAAACAAGGTCGTCAAGAACGACCGGAAACAGTGATCCCTGACCGCGGCCTTCACCTTGGATGTAACTCATAAAAGACGATGTCCTCATGCTTGCGAGGACATCGTCTCATTTATTCCGGTCCGAAATTTGTCGAAATTTAGGATATTCATGTGCGAGCATATTCCAGATTAGGAGAAGCCTACTTCTCGTCCGAATGGATCTTCTCCCCCTGGAATCCGAGAAAACTCGTGACAACGTGGCATCTTTTCGCCTCCTGGCATTCCAGTGCTAGCATCTGTGCATGCCCATGACTCCAGCAGAAGTCTTTCAGCGCTATACCGACGCCTGGAATCAGCATGATGCCGCTGGCATTGTTGCCACCTTTGCTGAGGGCGGCACCTACAGCGACCCAACAGCCGCCGGCCCGCTTGCCGGAGCAGCGATAGCAGACTACGCAGAATCCCTCTGGGATGCCTTTCCCGACTTGAGTTTCGAAGTGGTAAGTCTAACCCACAATGATCAGGGATTTGTTTCAGCCGAGTGGCTCATGAAGGGTACAAACACGGGGCCGATGATGGGTCTCCCTGCCACAGGCCGTTCGATCGCCGTCACCGGAGCCGACTTCGCTCGCATCGAAGGCGGCAAGATACTCTCCCTGCGGGGATATTTCGATGGTGGCGCTGTACCGCGTGCCTTGGGACTCGACATCATCGTGCAGCCATCCTCGATCGGTCCCTTCGGATTCGGCACCAGCACCCGGGCAAGCAATGGAAGCACCGCACTTCCCGGTGCATTCAGCATCACCAACTTTTTTGCGCGCAACGCGGGGGAGAAAGCCATCATTCAGGAGGGCGGTCGCAAGATTGCCATGGACATGCTATCCATGCCGGGGTTCATCAGCATGGTCTCCGTTGCCGTGGGAGATTGCCTGATGACCGTTACCGCTTGGGAAACCCTGGATTCTATGGCTCCCTTGATGAAGCAGGGAGAGCATCGTTCTATGGTCAGCCGCTACTTTACCTCGGAATTCGGTGCCGGCGGAATGACCGGAGTCTGGGTTCCAGGACGCCTCAATCCACGCCGCGTCCGCTGTCCTGGCTGTGACAAGATGACTCCCGTCGAAGCTCCGCAACAGAAGTGCGGCTGCGGCGCTGTTCTCCCCGATCCACTTGCCTATTGGTAGCGGGATTCACGCAATCCACTCATACGGGATCGGTACTCACGAGCCGGTCATCAGGAAAAAAATCGGCGGCGACTTGTCTGATAAAACAGGCATCTCGCAAACTTGGCAGCCGTCCAGCCCGGGATTGCTACCGGAAGCCGGCTTCTCTTCAGTAATCATCGAAAAGCTCCCAGCATCTGGTCGATTTGTGAGTTTCGTAACAGTCTCGAACAGGCCCACACCTATCGCGTCGCCAGTGCGGCCCGCATATCCTTCACCTCGCGAGTCAGCACTTCAATCGCCTTCATCAGCTCGGCCCGCTGCGCATCGTCGCTCATCGACTTGATCCCCTCCATGTAGAAGTTGCCATTCGGCTCGAGCACGCACTTCTCCACCTCCTCGAACCTGTCGAATCCCTGCTTGTGCAGCACAGACCGCAGCTCGAGCTCGGTCAGCGCCTCCTTCTTCGCCGCCTCCCAGTCCACCACGCCGTGCCGGATCAGCACCGTCTCCGACAACTCGAAAAAATGATTCAACTTCGGCGCGCGGAACAGCACACGCGTCAGCAGCCAGTTCACCGCCAGCAGCGAAAACGCGCCGATCACCCCGCCCGACACCGAATTGTCGTCGCCGATCATCGCGTTCTGCACCGTGTTCGACAGGCTCAGCAGCACCACAAGGTCGAACGGATTCAACTGCGCCAGCTCCCGCTTTCCAAACAGCCGCAGAAACCCGACCAGAAACAGATAGACAAGCACCGGACGCAAAACCTTCTCCAGCAGCGGCAAAGGCAGATGAAACATACTCTCGATCAAAACAGTCTCCCTTCCATCTCACGCATATCGCTCTTGGTGCCACCGCCATGCACTGGCGATAATCTGATCCAGCTCGGCAAACTTCGGCCTCCATCCCAGCTCGGCCTTGATCTTCTCCGAACTCGCCACCAGCACCGCGGGATCCCCCGGCCGCCGCGGGCACTCCTCAACCGCGATAGGCCTTCCCGTCACCCGCCGCACCGACTCGATCACCTCGAGCACGGTAAATCCCTGCCCATTGCCGATGTTGTAGATCAGCCGGCTCCGTGCCTCGCTCAGCGCTCTCAGCGCCAGCAGATGCGCCTCCGCCAGATCGCGCACATGAATATAGTCGCGAACACAGGTGCCATCCTTCGTCGCATAATCCCGCCCGAAGATCTTGATATCCGCCCTCCGCCCCAGCGCCACATCGAGGATCAGCGGAATCAGGTGAGACTCTGGCTCATGCGCCTCGCCATAGCCTTCGATCGCGCCAGCGACGTTGAAGTAGCGCAGACTCGCATATTTCAGCCCGTGGCTCACATTCATCCAGCGCAGCATCTGCTCGACCAGCAGCTTGCTTTCGCCGTAGGGATTGGTCGGCGCCAGCTTCGCATTTTCAAGGATCGGCGTCGTCTCGGGCTCGCCGTAGCAGGCCGCAGTCGAGCTGAAGACCAGCCGGTCATGCCCGGTCGCGAGCATCGCTTCGAGCAGCGACAATGTCGCGGCCGTGTTATTGCGAAAATAAATCTCCGGCCGCTTCATGCTTTCTCCGGCCTCAATCAGCGCGGCAAAATGCATCACGCCGTCGAAGCGGCCCTGGCGAAGTGTCTGCTCCAAAAGCGCCCGATCCGCCACCTCACCCTCGATAAATTCCGCATGCGGAGCAATGGCTAACCGCTTGCTGTGGCAAAGGTTGTCGTAGACCGTCACGGCGTGCCCTTCGGCC
>DATAVY010000287.1:0-4093 GCA_036267495.1 Edaphobacter sp. | reverse complement strand
GGACGCAATTTCGAGCAGGGCGAATGCGCGGGTGAAGCAGCTGTGGGCGGCGTTCCAAGGCCATGCGCGGCTGAGTGGAGGGATGGTGGCGATTGAGGGAGACCATCTGCTGGAAGAGGCTCTGCGCAGTGGGATGGTGTTGAAGAGTGTGTTTCTGAGCGAGCGGCGGGAGACGCCGGAGGTCGTGCCGCGCGGGGTGGAGGTGCTGCGGCTGACCGAGGAGGTGTTTGGGAGTGTGGTGGAGACGAAGTCGCCGCAGGGGGTAGCTGCGTTGCTGGTGCCACCTGTGTTTGGGTTGGAGGATGTGTTGGGAAGTGGGGGGTCTGCGGCGTTGATTCTGGTTGCGGTGGGGCTGCAGGACCCGGGGAATCTGGGAACGCTGGTGCGGTCGGCAGAGGCGTTTGGGGCAAGTGGCGTGTTGACTACGCCGGGGACAGTGAGTGTGTGGAACCAGAAGGCTCTGCGGGCTAGTGTGGGGAGTGTGTTTCGGGTGCCGGTGGTGGGGGTGGTGGCATCTGAGTTGGAAGACATGAAGAGGCGCGGTGTGAGGCTGCTGGCGGCGGTTGGTGCTGAGGGTCCGGGTGTGATTGCGGCTGGTGATGTGGATTGGAGCGTGGCTTGTGCGGTGATGATTGGGAATGAGGGTGCAGGGTTGGCGGCGGAGTGGCTGAGGATGAGTGATGCTAAGGTGACGATTCCCTGCCCTGGGCCGGTTGAGAGCTTGAATGCTGCGGTGGCGGGGAGTTTGTTGTTGTATGAGGCGAGTCGACAGAGGCGGGAAGAGCAGAGGTAGCGCGATAAAAATGCGGGGGTTCTTCGCTCCGCTCAGAATGACAACGTGAAACAAACAACAGCAACGACAACAGCACATCCCCCGCCTTTGGCGAAGAATGACAACGTGAAACAAACAACAGCAACGACAACAGCAGGTCCTCCGCCTTCAGCGAAGGATGACAACTAAAATACAAAGGCAAGAATGAAGCGGAAGGCGCGATGAGTTTGTTTGATACTTCGCCGATGCGGGAAACGACGGAGGATGTCCGTCGTGGACGGCAGGCTCCGCTGGCGGAGAGGATGCGGCCGCGGGTGCTGGATGAGTTTGTGGGGCAGGAACATCTGCTTGGGGCGGGCAAGCCATTGCGGCTGGCGATCGAGAAGGATGATCCTACTTCGATGATCTTCTGGGGCCCTCCGGGGACGGGAAAGACGACGCTGGCGAAGATTATTGCGCTGATGACGCAGGCCAGCTTTATCGAGTTCTCCGCGGTGATGAGCGGGATTAGGGAAATTAAGAACGTGATGGTGGAGGCGGAGAAGGCGGCGAGCTTTGGGTCGCGGACGATTCTGTTTGTCGATGAGATTCACCGGTTCAATAAGGCGCAGCAGGATGCATTTCTGCCGTATGTGGAGCGGGGGACGATCCGGTTGATTGGGGCGACCACGGAGAATCCTTCGTTTGAGATCAATGCGGCGTTGTTATCGCGATGTCGCGTGTACACGCTGGTGGCGCTGACGGAGGAGCAGATCGTTTCGTTGCTGCGGCGGGCGTTGGCGGATGCGGAGCGCGGGTTGGGCGCGAGTGGAGTTAGCGCGGAGGACGAGGCGCTGGCTACGATCGCTTCTTATTCGAGCGGGGATGCGCGGAATGCGCTGAATGCTTTGGATGTGGCGGCGAAGCTGGCGGAAGGGCGCGGGGAGAAGCTGATTACGAAGCCGCTGGCGGCGGAAGCTCTGCAGCGGCGGGTGCTGCTGTATGACAAGAAGGGCGAGCAGCACTATGACATTATTTCCGCGCTGCACAAGAGTGTGAGGAATTCGGATCCGGATGCTTCGCTGTATTGGTTGGGAAGGATGCTCGAAGCGGGTGAAGACCCGATGTATGTGGCGCGACGCGTGGTGCGGATGGCGGTTGAGGATATCGGGCTGGCGGCTCCTGAGGCGCTGAATCTTTGTTTGAGTGCGAAAGATGCGATGCATTTTCTGGGGCATCCGGAGGGGGAGCTGGCGCTGGCGCAGGCGGTGGTTTATCTGGCGCTGGCTCCGAAATCGAATGCGGTGTATACGGCGTATGGTGCGGTGCAGGCGGACATTGAGGCTACTGCGGCGGAGCCGGTGCCGCTGCATCTGAGGAATGCTCCGACGAAGCTGATGAAGTCGCTCGATTATGGCAAGGAGTATCAATACGCGCACGATGTGGAGGGACGGGTGGCGGATATGGAGTGTCTTCCTCCGGGGCTGGCGGGGCGGAGGTATTATTTGCCTACGCAGGAAGGGCGGGAGAAGGTGCTGGCGCAGCGGATGGACGAGATTGCGCGGATCAAGGCGGGGAAACGGGGAAAGGAATAGGACGGGCTTTCAGCTGGTTTTGCGAATTGGATCCTGGGCCTTCGGCCCGGGCTGGTATAAGGCGCGCCTTGGCGCTTGAGATTGGCTGACATTTTGCGATGGCACGTCGGAGGACAGCAGATTCCTCCGCTTCGCTGCGGAATGACAAATAAAAGAACAGGCAACAGCAAATGCAATGACAAGGGCAAAAGCTACAGCAGATCCCTTCGCTTCGCTACGGGATGACAACTAAAAAAAGGCAAAAGGGGGTCGCGGGCTATTTCCGCGTGTCTTTGGTGTCTTTTTCGAGGGCGGAGAGGACGATGTCTTTGGTGAGTAGTTCCGGGAGGACGTCGGGGGCGGAGTTTACGGGGGCGGGATAGATGACGTAGGTGGGGACACCGCTGCGATTGATGGAGGCGAGTTGCTGGGTGATGGCGGGATCGTACTGGGTCCAGTCGGCGCGGAGGAGAGTGACGTGGTTTTTGCTGAACTGATGCTGGACGCCGGAAGATTTGAGGACGAGGCGCTCGTTGACCTGGCAACTGAGGCACCAGGCGGCGGTGAAGTCGATGAAGACGGGATGGCCGGCGGCGCGGGCCTGGGTGAGAGCTTGTTGGGAGTAGGAAGCCCAGGGAAGGGTGGTGTCTTTGGGCTGGTAGAGCGGGATGGCGAGGCCGACGGCGGCGATGAGAACTGCGGCGATGGTGCTGGTCCAGCGGGCGGGCCATTTGCCGAGGACCCATCCTGCGACGGCGAGCATGAGGAAGCAGCCGAGGAGGAGAGCGACATGGTAGATGTCCTGGTTTGGAGTGGAGGCGCTGCCGGAGAAGAGTGACCCGTAGACGTAGGTGAGCCAGATGACGGTGGCGAAGAAGATGACGGCGGTGATCTGTTTGAAGGTCTCCATCCATGCGCCGGGACGAGGGAGGAGGCGCGTCCAGGCGGGCTGGAAGCTGAGCAGAAGATAGGGCGCGGCGAGTCCGAGGGCTAACGCTGTAAAGATTGCGAAGGTGATGGGGGCGGGTTGCGCGAGAGCGAAGCCGATGGCGGCTCCCATGAGCGGCGCAGTGCAGGGGGTGGCGACGACGGTGGCGAGAACTCCGGTGAAGAAGCTGCCGGTGTAGCCCTGCTTTTGCGTGAGGTCGCCGCCGACGCTGGTGAGGGAGAGGCCGATGTCGAAGAGACCGGCGAGCGAGAGGGCGAAGAAGAAGATGCCCGCGGCGAGGAGGGTGAGGAAGACGGGAGATTGGAGCTGGAAGCCCCATCCGGCCTGGCTTCCGCCGGCGCGGAGAGCGAGCAGGACGCCAACGATAACCCAGAAAGAGACGAGAATGCCGAGGGTGTAGACGAGGCCGTGGCTGCGGAGATGTTTGCGTTCCTGTCCGGAGGATTGCAGGAGGGCGAGGCCTTTGAGGAAGAGGACCGGAAAGACGCAGGGCATCAGGTTGAGGATGATGCCGCCGAGAAAGGCGAGACCGATGGCGGTAAGTGTGGTGACGCTGCTGGCGGCGGCTGCGGGGTTATTGGATGTGGGTGCGGCGGGGACTTCGCCTGGAACGACGGGCGCGGTGACGTCGTAGGCGATCTGGTCGGAGAGCTTGAAGACGCCGTGGAGATTTGCCGGGAGAGTGGTCTTGCTGTCGTCGCGGCGGACACGGAGGCGGACTCCGTCGGCCTGCGATTCGATCGACTGCGGGGCGGCGTTGGCGATCTGATCCTGATCGAAGGGATAGAACTCGGCATGCGTCTCGCGTTTGCCGGTGGT
>DATAVY010000286.1:0-2504 GCA_036267495.1 Edaphobacter sp. | reverse complement strand
CAGCACCATCGACCGCGCACTCTCCGCGCTCCGCGACGCCGCGCCCCGTCCTGGCCTCGAAGGCCGCATCCTCACCTCGCTCGAGCACCGCACCATCGCACCGCAACCCGCACGCTTCCATCTCTCCGCGCATGTTGCCCTCTGGACAGCAACCTCCGCAGCGGTTCTCGCCATCGCCTCGCTGCTCATCCTCCATCGCCATGCCACATCGACCGAGCTCGCGCAGACACCACAAGCATCGCTCGGATTAGCAGCGGGCTTTAGCCCGCTGAACACCGCCGCAAAAACAAACGGGGCTTCAGCCCCGGCCCAGCCTCCAACAAACCCCGTCATCCAGAGCGAAGCACCGGGTGCCCCACCCTCGGCTTCCGAAGGGAGACAGGGTGGGGTCGCGATGTCTATGTCACCAGCAGCTCTGTCATCTCGACCGAAACTTCCCAGCCGTCATCCTGAGCGAAGCGCGTCAGCGCGTAGTCGAAGGACCCCCGTATTGACGGGCGCCCAAACCCCGCACACCGGTCGTGTAACCCCCACCGACGCCCAGGCCCTCGCCGATCTCCACGCGCCCAGCCATCCCGCGCCGCCGCTCCCGCTCACCCCGCAGGAAAAGCTCTTCCTCCGCATGATTCGCTACGGCAACCTCACGCAGCTCGCCGAGCTCGACCCCGTCGTCCGCGCGAAACAAGACGCCGACGAAACCACAGCCTTCAAAGCCTTCTTCCCCGACCCGCCACCGCTTGACAACCACTCGGAGACACCGAATGATTCGAATTAATCGCACTCTCAATCTCGTCGCCGCCGGACTTCTCGCCCTCACCCTGTCCGTCTCGGCCATCGCCCAATCCGCTGAAGCCAGGTCCAGCGACGCAAAGCCAACTGAATCCGGGCCCAACGCGCATTCCGGCAGCCATTTCTGTCCTCCCCGCGAGGGCGATCCCGCCTGCGTGCTGAAAACCTACTATCTCAGCAACACCTTCCAGCAGAGCGACGCCAACGAGATCCTCATCGCCATCCGGAACGTTGTCGACCGCTCCGCTCGCATTTTTCTCGTGGCCTCACGGAACGCGATCGAAGTGTTGGCCACCCCGGATCAGCAGGCCGTCGTGGAGAAAGTCATCGCTGACCTCGACCGCCCCCGGAAGGCCTACCGTCTCACCTTCACGCTCGCCGACTCAGACAATGGCAAGCGCGTCGGCGTTCAGCACTTCTCGATTATCGTCGCCGCCGGACAGCGCACCACCCTGAAGCAGGGTTCCAAAATCCCTGTTCTCACCGGCTCTACAAAAGATCCCGGAGACACACAGTTCCAATACCTCGACATCGGCATGAACTTCGACGTTTCGCTGGACGACTCGCCCGGCGGCTTGCGTCTCAAGGCCAAGGTCGAAGACTCCTCCGTCGGCAGCCCCAGTGAATATGGCAACGCCTCTGGCCCGCTGGCCTCGGAACCGATCATCCACCAGACGGCTCTTGAAGGGACCGCCATCGTGACCCTCGGCAAGCCCCTCACCCTCGGCTCCGTCGACGTCGCCGGCAGCACCCGCCACATCGACATCGAAGTCGTCGCCGAACCCATCTCCTGAACCAAACGATCCACAACTGCTGTCATCCTGAGCCGTAGGCGAAGGACCCCCGTATTTGCAAAGCGAGAGCCGAAGGCGCGAGCCCATCATTCCGACCTAAGCCCCGCAACCAGATCCCGTCATCTCGACCGGAGTCTCCGCGTAGCGGAGACGGAGCGGAGAGACCCCTGTATTTGTCTTGCATTTGCTTCTGGGTACCCAATGCTTAAGCCTCGGGTCTCTTTCCGCGGCACGCCCATCCCACTTGACAAAACACCTCATCGAGAAGCCCTCCACGGGGCTTCTCTCTTTTTAGCGCACACCCGAAGTCCACCCCTAAAGTCTCTTCTCTGAAGACTTTGCACAAAAACAGGGGGAGGGGGGGTAGCCACCATCTACCATAGAAATATCCATGAGCACCGCCATCCTCCTTCTCGCGCACGGCACACCCAACCGTCTCAGCGAGATGTCCGACTACCTCCAGCACGTCACCGGCGGCCGCCCCATCTCGCAGCACGTAATCGCCGAACTCCAGCACCGCTACGCCGAAATCGGCCTCAAGGACGAGCCGCTACCGGAGCGCCCGCGGCTCGAAGATCGCCCTCCCCTAACCCGCTGGACTCTCCGCCAGGCCGAACTCCTCGAAAAGCAAACCGGCAGCAAGGTCTACGTCGGCATGCGCAACTGGCGCCCCTTCATCGCCGACACCGTCGCGCAGATGAAATCCGACGGAATCACGCACGCCCGCGTCCTCTGCCTTGCCCCACAAAACTCCCGCACCTCAACCGGCCTCTACAAGCGCGCCCTCAACGCCGCCATCGCCGAGATCTTCCCGGATAATCCCGCCGAGCGCCTTACCTACGACTTCATCGCCGGCTGGGCCGACGATCCCCTCCTCGCCCAGGCCTTCGCCGAGCGCCTCTGGCCCATCTGGGCCGAAGC
>DATAVY010000285.1:0-15978 GCA_036267495.1 Edaphobacter sp. | reverse complement strand
CAAGATGACCGGCTTCCGCGACAAGTTCCGCAACGTCGACGTCCTGCTCATCGACGACATCCAGTTTCTCGCCGGCAAAGAACGCACCCAGGAAGAGTTCTTCCATACCTTCAACACGCTCCACGAGAGCATGAAGCAGATCGTCATCGCCAGCGATCGTCCTCCCAAAGAACTCGCCGACTTTGAAGACCGCCTGCGCTCGCGCTTCGAGTGGGGCCTCATCGCCGACATTCAACCACCCGATCTCGAAACCAAAGTCGCGATCCTCCAGAAGAAGGCCGAGAGCGAGCAGACCTCCCTTCCGGTCGAAGTCGCGATGTTCATCGCCTCGAACGTTCGCACCAACGTGCGCGAGCTCGAGGGCGCCCTCGTCCGCCTCATCGCCTGGTGCAGCATGCACGGCGTCGAGATCACCCTTCCCGTCACCCAGCAGTGCCTCAAGCAGTTCATCGACACCCAGGTCCGCAAGATCACCATCGAGACCATCCAGCGCTCGGTAGCCGAGCAGTTCGGCATGCGCATCGCCGAGCTCAAGCAGAAGAACAACTCCCGCCAGATCGTCGTCCCCCGCCAGATCGCCATGTACCTCGCCAAGCAACTGACCGAAGCCTCGCTACCCGAGATCGGCCGTCAGTTCGGCGGCAAGCACCACACCACGGTCATGCACTCGATCGCCAAGATCGACGAACAGCGCCGAGCCGACAAAGACCTCAACCGCACCATCAACAAACTGATGGAGACCCTCAGCTAGAGTGAACCTCATTTGGGGTACGTTAGTTGGACTGATTGTTTGCTGGGTTCTGGTAGAGACACGGAAATCAGCTCGTCGCGTGAAAAGTCTGCATGCGGCAGTTTGTTTACACGATTGGGAATGGTTGGGGCGCGAACTGCCACGCGACTTTCCCCTTCGACTGCTAGCCGACGTGCACAAGAGCCCCATCCGGGCTGAAAATGCATTTCGTGGACAGCAACGCAACTTGCCCTTCGTGGCATGCGATTGCGTGATCGATAGGGGGGAAGACGAACAATGGTTCACCCTTGTCGCTGCCTGTACCGACAAAAACCCTTTTGGGGCAGAGAGGTTTAGCCACGATCTTTCAGTCGTTGAAGCAGGGGGCTGGTTTGCAATTAAGCAGGCGCGGGCAACAATTGGACTCGGCACAGTGCCGGCTAACATGCTCTTCAGCGCCGACGAAATTGTTGGACACATCGACTCTCTGGGATGACCGACAGGGCTTGGGGCTCGTGGTCGACTGCCTGTGGCGGCGGGAAAAAATAGTTTGAAAATATGGCAAATTTTCAAACCGCAAAAACATGGTGTCAAAGCACCACGTTTACCACCCAATCCACCACAATCTCACCATCAAAAAACCACGTTCTGCACACAGTTTTTCCCAAAAACCCCAGCAAAAACGCAGCACCACCAGCCCCCAAAATTAAGGCAGATACTTCGCCGGAATCGGCTTGGTCGGCGACTCCGCATCCCAGAAGATATTCACCACCCAGTATCGGTCCCCATCCTTCAACAGCTGAAAGCTATTGATTCCTCTCGCAAACGGCTTTTCGTCCGCCGGATCGTGCCGCGACTCATACGTGCTCCACACCTGCACAATGTTGCCGAACTGCTCCATTTCGTTATGGATAGAGCGTTCGAAGAATCCATCCGCCGTCATCCGTCCGCTGCTCCGCGCAATATAACCATCCACCGTAAGGAAAACCGCGTCGTTATGCCCATCTTTTCCCGCAATCGCAGGAATAAGCCGTGCATCTGGAACAAAAAGCGAGCGCATCCTGTCCCAATTCCTCTGCTCGCCCTTCCCACCCGAAATCACGCTATACACCGCCGCAACAATAGCCTCAGGCGACTTCACATCCTCCGCCTTAGCCTGAGGCCACTCAGAATGACTGGCAATAGAGCCTGCAAGCCGTGCAGGCGCCGGAGTTGGAGAAGCTGTAGCCGCAGCCTGCGCGAACGCAGCGGTAGCAGACAGAGCGGCCGTAGCAGACAGAGCAAAGACAGTTAGAGCGGCAATCCGAGTGACATGCTTCATTGGAACTCCTTGAGAAGACAAAGATACTCTACTGCCCGCAGGGAGGTTCTGACTGCTTATCCTCGGGAAAGTTACGCAGGTGTGAAAAACAGAGTCGCCGTAACCGCGTCATTCTATTTCGATTGGTCAACATTCCCACGACATGCGCCAGGTCTTCTCGAATCAGACGGAGATGAAGTGTGAAGAAGTGGGATAACCGGAGCGATGAGGCGTCGGCCGGGCCAGGTCTTCCAAGCTTTTCGTTTCGCGACCCCCGGTTTTCTAAAAGAGCAGCAGGTCCCAAAGCGAATGATCAGAACAGATGGGAAGAATATCCACTTTTCAAGCGACAACGACTACTGCTACTAGTATTTTCTTTCCTTTTCTCTTGTTTCTTAGAAGCAGTAGCGTTTGCGACATGACGCAGCGATAGAGTCGCAGTCGCACACAAGAACCGAGCTTTCCACAAAGAAATCTATCGCGCTGGGACTACGTTCCACCCTAGAATCAAGCAGGAGACGTTGTGTCCGACGTGCACGAAAGCTGGAATTCGGTGTACAGTTTGGCCAGCGACTAACCAACCGATTTTCCGGAGAGACCGACCGTGACCAGCGCGACCCAGGAGTCCCAGATGCCCGAGACGACAGCAGCAGCCCTAACCGGCAACCTCGAGATCACCGTTTCACGCGCGGAGCTGCTGCGCGAGCTGACCGCGGCCCAGAGCGTCGTTGAGCGCAAGACAACCATCCCGATCCTGTCGAACTTTTTGTTCGAAGCCAGTGACGACAAGCTGACGATTACCGCGACGGATCTTGACCAGAGTCTGCGTACCAGCTGCGCGGCGAAGATAAAAAAGCCCGGCGCATGCACCATCCCCGCGCGCAAGCTGTACGACTACATCAAGCTTCTGCCCGACGGCGATATCTCGATCAAGCTCATGGACAACCACTGGGTGCAGATCCGCGCCGGCCGCTCAAACACAAAAATGGTGGGAATGGCGCGGGCGAACTTCCCCCAGGTGCCGGAGTTTCCATCGAGCGGCTCCGTGAAGATCTCCGTGTCCTCGCTGCGCAACATGGTATCGAAGACGATCTTTGCCATCTCGAACGAAGAGAGCCGCTACACCCTGAACGGCGCGCTGATGGTGCTGAAGGCGGAAAGCATGGCGATGGTGGCGACAGATGGTCACCGGCTGGCGCACATCGAAAAACAGGGTGAGACGCTGGACGGCGTCTCGGGCGAGAAGAAGACCCTGATTCCGCGCAAGGCGTTGAGTGAGATCTCTTCTTTGCTGGGGGCAACAGAGGCCGAGACTCTCGATTTCGCCGATGACGACCAGACATTGTTTTTCCGGGTGGGCGGACGCGTGTTGACCAGCCGCAAACTGACCGGACAGTTCCCCAACTACGAAGCCGTTCTGCCGCGGGACAACAACAAGTTTGTCATCGTTCGCTCGGAAGAACTGATGGGTTCGATCCAGCGCGTGGCCCAGTTTGCCGATGAGCGCAGCGGTGCCATCAAGATTCGTCTGGAACAGAACGAGCTGAAGCTGTCCTCCTCCTCGACCGATGCCGGCGAATCCGAGGACACCATCGAGACCCCTTACAACTATGATCCGCTGGTAGTCGGGTTCAACAGCCAGTATCTGATCGACTTCCTGAAAGCCATCGGAAATACCGGCGAAGTTCGCCTGGAGTTCAAGGACGCGCAAAGCGCAGGCCAGATGCGGCCTGAGGATGCCAACGAGGACGTGAAATACCGCTACATCCTGATGCCGATGAGAATCTGACTACAGTTCTTGTTTCACGCAGCGCCAAATGAAGAAACCGCCTGGCTAAATGCCAGGTTTTTTCTGTCGCCAGCGCTGCCTTTTTGACGGGCAAGTATGCACAACTCTTGGAGCGCTTACACCCGAAGTCCAGACTTAACCGCTGTTCTAAGAAGACTTTGCGCAAATTTGACGGGAGGGGGGGTCCTGCCTCAACAGCCTACTCAAAGACGGCTTTCGTGCTCCTTCAATCAGTAAGCTGACTGCAGGTTTGCGTAGGCGAGTTTCAGGACAGCTGCGGACGCCTGAAGCGCCTTCTGTTCTTCCCCGTTGAGGTGAAGTTCGATGACGGATTCGACTCCGCCACAGCCCACCACGCAGGGAGTGCTGAGTGCGACATCATGTAATCCATACTGACCGGTCATCAGGGTGGAGATCATGAGGACGGAGCGTTCATCGTGGAGAATGGCCTCGCAGATCCGCGTGACGCAAGCGGCGATGGCAAAGCAGGTGTTGCCTTTGAGGAGTGCGACCGCAGGACCCGCGTAGCGGACAGCGATCAGAAGCTCTTCGTGAGACGGAAGTGCGTGAGCCCCCGGATAGCGGGTAAGGGGAAGGCCGGCAACCTGAGCTACACTCCATACCGCCACGGAAGAATCTCCGTGCTCGCCAATGATTGCCGCGTGGATCGAGCGCGGATCGACATCAAGTTGTTCGCCGAGAATGTTGCGAAGCCGCTCGGAGTCAAGCAGCGTGCCGGAACCGATGACCTGGCCGGGTAATAGACCGGACTCCTTCTGCACGATGTAGGTGAGAACGTCGACCGGGTTGGTAGCGATGATTACGACACCATTGAAGCCTTCGGCCATAAGCTTCGCAATGCACGAACGCACGATGACGACATTTCCGGCGAGCATGTCGAGGCGGGAGCCCTGGAACTTGCCTGGCGTGCCGACGGTAACGACAACAATGGAACTAGCCGCGGCATCCTTGTAGGTCCCGGCGAAGATCTTTATCGGCGATCCGAGTGGAACGGCTTGCTGGAGATCCATCGCCTCGCCTTGCACGTGGTTTTCGGTATCGCCGATCAGAACAATCTCGCGAACGAGGCGATTTTGCAGGATCGCGTAGGCACAGGAGGTGCCGACGTGACCACAGCCGATGATGGAGATCCGGGTATGCGAAGTAGACATCACGTGCCTCAGTTCTGATCTTCAAATCCTTCGAGACGACGCCGGTGACTATCCTAGCTACATTTATTGGCGAAGTTCAACTTCCGTTGCCCCTTGACCACCCTGATTTTGCGGCGGTTCCGTGATCGTAGTGACGTGAGGATGGTTACGGAGATACTCACGTAACGTGCGGCGAAGAACCCCCATGCCGGTGCCGTGAACGATTCGAATGCGAGGCAGACCCGCGAGAAAGGCGCGGTCGATGAAGCGCTCTACTTCAGTCTGGGCCTCGTCGGCTGTGCGGCCGATGACGTTGATCTCCGAGGTCATGTAGTCGGTGTCGTCGTTGGCAGTGGCGACGGTAATACCTCCGCGCCTGCGCGCAGCTTCTAGCGGCGTAGCGACTTTGACGAACTCGACTTCGGCAATATCGTCGATGGCAACTCGCATCTTCATCTGGCCCATCGAGACTTCGAAAGTTTTAGGATCGATAACGCGATCGACTCGCGCCTGTCGCCCAAGAGACTTAAGTTTGACCAGATCGCCAACCTTGATGCCTTTTGGAAGATGAGGCTGGGCCGCGGGATCGTTTTTATCCGCGCGCGTGGTGTGCGCGACGACGGTCGAGTTGAACTGCTCCGAAAATTCGCGGCGAAGGGTTGCCATTCGGCGATCGGAATCGCGAGCGATCTTCTTCGCCAGCGCCTTGTCGTCGATGGCCTTGACGGTCTCGCGGAGTTGATAGGCGAAGTCCTCGATCAGCGAGTTGAGTTTGATCTCCAGTTCTTTCGTGCGCGCTTTTTGTTCAATGCGGCCTTCGAGTTCAAGCCGGGCTTTTTCCCTGGTGAGCTCGCGCTCGCGTTGTTGCAGGGTTTCGCGCTCGATGGTGGCAGCAGTGAGTTGATCATGGAGCTGATCGAGGAAAGCCCCAATATCCGCCGTCTGGGTCGTCATTTGAGCACGGGCAGCGGCGACAATCTCTTGTTGCAGGCCGAGACGCTCCGCGATATTGAGGCCGGCGGATGATCCGGGAACGCCCAGACGCAGCTCATACGTGGGCGTAAGGGTTTGCTGATCGAAACCTACCGCGGCATTAAGGACACCTTCATGATTTGAGGCGTAAATCTTGAGCGAAGTGAGGTGGGTGGTGATGCAGCACCAGGCCTTGAGCGTGAGGAAATGAGTGGCGATGGCAACGGCAAGAGCAGCTCCTTCTTCGGGGTCGGTGGCGGAGCCGAGTTCGTCGAGCAGGACGAGGGAATCGGAAGTCGCTTCGCGGGAGATGCGATCAAGGTTAACAACGTGAGCGGAAAAACTTGAAAGATCACGCTCGATCGATTGCGCATCCCCGATGTCGGCATAGACGCTAGTGAAAAGAGGAAGAGTAGCTTCTTCTGCGGGAACGGGAATGCCGGACTGAGCCATGAGAGCAAGCATGCCGAGTGTTTTGAGCGAGACCGTTTTTCCCCCGGTGTTGGGGCCGCTGATGATCAACTGTTTTGTTCCCGCCTGAAGGATGACAGTTAGCGGAACCGGAGTCCTTGCTTCTTCATTGTCCAGGAGTGCTGCCGCTCTCATGCGGAGTTCCAGCAGCGGATGACGGGCCGCAATCAGGGACAATTCCCGCGTGAAGGCAGGACGAACGCAGTTCAGCGCAATTGCAAAGCGGGCGCGGGCAAAGTGAGATTCGACCTCAGCAAGTATGCAAGTCCCTAAGTGAATCGCTACGGCGTTCCCGCCGAGCGCGCGGGTCATGGCAACCAGAATGCGGTGGATCTCCGATTGCTCTTCGTCAAGCAGCCGGACGAGTTCGTTGTTCTGCTCGATGGCTTCGAGGGGTTCGACAAATACGGTTTGTCCGGAGGAGGATGAGCCGTGAATGACGCCGGGAACTTTGCGCTTGAACTCGGCTTTCACCGGAATGACGAACCTGTCGCCGCGAATGGTGATGAGATCTTCCTGGGTGCTGCCCCCTTCACTCAAGCCGCGCAGTGATTTGCGGAGGCTCTCTTCGATGGCTCGATGCTGACGCTCCATTGCACGGCGAATGCGGCGGAGTTCAGGCGAAGCGTCGTCGTTAAGGCTGCCGTCGGGTTCGATCTTGCCGCGCAGGAGCCGGAGGAGCGGACCAAGGTCGTGATTAAGAATCAGGGAAGAAAACTCCTCAATACTTGGCCACTCGTAGCGGACATCGCCGGCGGGTGGATTGATGAGGTTGCGCCACGCAGCGACGCGCTCGACAACCTCGAGGAGATCGCGAATCTCGGTGGATTCAAGGGCCGCTCCCTCGATGCGGGCTTTGTCGAGGAGAATTGTTGGATCAAAAAGACCATGGAACTCGAAGCCGCCGCCGCGAGATAACATTCCGCGCACCTCGGCTGTGCGCTGCTGTTGCTGTTCGATCCAGGGCAGATCCGCACTGGGTTCGAGTGCGAGCACCCAGGCGCGGCCCAGAGGCGATGAGGTGCGGCCAGCGATGTGGTCGCGGAGACGCGGCCATTCCAGGGCCACGGCACTGGATTCGCGCAGCGGCAAAGAGATTGCCGGTAATAGCTCTGGTGCATTCATCTCATTTATCGTACCCTCGCAGGGAACCGCTTGTGGAGCCAGTGCGTAGCAAGTAGAGCGCACGGCCGGCGCCTTAGGAACTTGGAGGTGTGAGATGGTCTGTCAGGCATGTGGAACACAAGTTGCGGATAGCGTTCTTTTTTGCTCGAAATGCGGAGCGCAGGTAACTCCGGCCCAGCCAGTCTATGCAGCCTATCCACAACCCCCTATGCCAATGTATGTGCCACGGGTGCATCGCCACCTGCAGACCCTCGGCATCCTGTGGTGCATCTTCGGAGTGCTTCGAGTCGTCGGCGGCTTGATTGGCGCGTTTTTTCTGCGCGCCTTTACCACGCATAACTTCGGGGATGACGCATGGATGTTCGGCGGGCACTGGCATGGCCCCGTCACTCCGATGTGGATGGGCAGCCTTTGGCCTCTGATTGTCACGGCGACCGTCTTTTCGGCTGCACTCGCATTGATAACGGGATACAGCCTGATGACGCGACGGCCCTGGGGCCGGATCCTCGGGATCATCGCGGCGATTCTGGCGCTGCTCAAGTTTCCCCTTGGAACGGCACTCGGCATCTATACGCTGTGGGTGTTGGCTTCTGGAGCCTCAGGGCTCGAGTACGATGCGATTGCGGACCGAAGCTGAGGGTTGGCCGTAAACTAAAAACATGAACTTTCCTGCTACGCGTTTGCGACGCCTGCGCCGAACGGAGCCGTTACGATCGCTGGTTCGCGAAACCCATCTGCATCCCGGAGCGCTGATCTTTCCGCTGTTTGTTTGCCCCGGAAGAGGTATTCGGAGGGAGATCGGCTCCATGCCCGGGATCTTCAACCTGTCCATCGATGAAGCCGAAAAGGAAGCGGAGACATGTGCTGAGCTGGGTATTGGCGGGCTGCTTTTATTTGGGCTGCCAGCGGAGAAGGACGAAAAAGCTACTGGGGCCTGGGCTGAGGATGGAATCGTTCAGACAGCCCTGCGGACCCTGAAGAAGAACCGTGCTCTCGATTCTCTGGTGATGGTCGCGGACGTTTGCCTGTGCGAGTACACCTCGCATGGGCACTGCGGCATTGTCGCGCGGGATGGGGATCGGTATGAGATTGAAAATGATTCCAGCGTCGCGCTGATTGCGAAAACCGCGGTGTCGCTGGCTTCTGCTGGCGCGGATGTTGTGGCGCCCTCCGACATGATGGATGGACATGTGGAAGCAATCCGTGGCGCACTGGATGCGGCCACCCATGAGCAGACTCCCGTGATGAGCTATGCGTCGAAGTTCGCCTCGGCGTTTTACGGACCCTTTCGGGAGGCTGCCGCTTCCGCTCCCCAGTTCGGTGATCGCCGTAGCTATCAGATGGATGGGGCAAATCGTCGCGAGGCAATGCGCGAGATGGATCAGGACATCGCCGAGGGAGCGGATATGCTCCTGATGAAACCGGCGATGCCGTATCTCGATGTGATCCGGGCGGCGCGAGAGCGGTATGACCTGCCGATCGGCGCATACCAGGTGTCGGGCGAATATTCCATGCTGCATGCGGCGTTCCAGCGTGGCTGGCTCGAGCATGAGCGCGCAATGATGGAGTCTCTGTTTTCGATACGGCGTGCCGGAGCGGATTTTATCGTGACCTACTTCGCAAAGGATGCAGCAAAGGTATTGGCTTAGCAGAAAGGGAAATCTATCGCATGGCACGGATTGCCATTGTCGGTGTCGGCGCAATTGGAGGAGTGACGGCCGCTCTGCTGCAGCAGGCAAACGGTCATGAGTTGCTCCTGTGCACGCGCCGTCCACTGTCGGGCCTTTCAGTCGACACGCCCGACGGAACCGTGAACGTCAAAGCAATCTTTATGACAGATCCCAGCGAAGCGTTTGATGTGGACTGGGTTGTTGTCGCGACGAAAGCCTATGACGTGGCTGGAGCGGCAACGTGGCTGGAACGTCTCGCCTGCAAAGGCGCGCCGGTGGCGGTACTTCAAAATGGGATCGAGCATCGTGAGCGCTTCGCGCCCTATGTGGCAACGGAAAAGATTTTGCCTGTGATGGTGGACTGCCCGGCTGAGCGCCATGCTCCCGATCGAATCAGGCAGCGTGGCGTGATGCACCTCAAAGTTCCCGATTGCGCTTTGGGTCGCGGCTTCGTGGAGTTATTTGCAGGAACACCGGCGGACGCTGCCGTTGTCTCCGATTTTCAAACTGTCATCTGGCGAAAGTTGTGTTTCAACGCAGCAGGTGTTCTTTCTGCATTATTGATGCAGCCCGCCGGCGTCGTTCGGGAAGAATCTCTGGGCGAGGCAGCCCTGCAGATCATTCGAGAGTGTGCCGCCGTAGCACGGGCTGAAGGGGCTAACCTTGAAGAGAACGTGCCGGACGTTGTACTGGCGGCCCAGCGCGCCGCTCCTCCAGATTCGATCAACTCGATGCTTGCCGATCGCCAGGCAGGCCGTCCCGTGGAGATTGATGCTCGAAACGGTGTGATCGTCCGGTTGGGCAGAAAACACGGAATCGCAACACCTGCCAACAACATGGCTGTCGCGCTGATGGAAGCCCTGGTCCATCAGAACTAAGCGCACCCTGCTCGGCCGAGGTCACGCCAAAGCTCCTTCGGCCCGCACCGGAATCGAAAAACCTCCAGGCGAATCGAATAAGATGGTGTGTGTTGCTTCCAAGACTTGGAGTGTTCCCTTGCCAGATACAGTTTTTGATGTAGTAGTCCTCGGCGGCGGCCCTGCGGGATATACCTGCGCGATCCGCGCCTCCCAATATGGCCTGAAGGCCGCGCTGATCGACGCGAATGACCGGCTGGGCGGAACGTGCCTGCTCTGGGGCTGCATTCCGACTAAAGCGATGTTGTTCTCGGCAGAGCTTTGGGATCACCTGAAGCACGCCGATCGCTACGGCATCGATGGAGTGACCCCAAAATTGAACTGGAAGGGCGTTCTGGCGCGCAAGGACGACGTGATCGGCCGTCACGTCAAAGGCCTGGATTTCCTGATGAAGAAAAATAAGATCACCGCAATCAAAGGTTATGGCCGTCTGACCGGTCCCGCGAAGGACGGTGTCCACACCGTCGAGGTGAAGATGGCCGATGGCAAGACCGACACGATAAAAGCGAAGAAGGTAGTATTGGCGACCGGCTCCGATGCCCGTATGCTGCCGGGTTATCAGCCGGACGATACGATCCTCACGAACTACGAAATCCTAAAAATCGCAGATACGCCAAAGTCACTGGTGGTGGTCGGCTCGGGAGCTGTCGGTGTCGAATTTGCTTCGATCTTCAAGAGCTTTGGCGCAGAGGTGACCATTCTCGAGGCGCTGCCGCGCATGGTGCCCGCAGAGGACGAAGATATTGGCAAGGAGCTGCTACGCCTGTTCAAGAAACGCGGCATCGACGTGCACCTCGGAGCGAAGGTCGACAAATTTGAAAAAAATAAGGATGGCGTACTGGTTCACTTTACAAAATCAGACGGCAGCAGCGAGACGAAGCAAGCGGAAAAAGTGCTGGTCGCCGTTGGCCGGGCGCCGCGCACCTACGACATCGGTCTGGATAAGGTGAAGATCACTCCGGATCGCGGTTTTATCCTGACCAACGAATGGATGGAGACGACGGAGCCTGGCATCTATGCAATTGGCGACATCGTCGCCGGCCTGCCCCAGTTGGCACATGTCGGCAGCATGGCAGGGCTGGTAGTCGCGGCGCGCATTGCGGGCAAATATGCCAAGGCGGTCAACCGCACTCGTATCCCAGGCTGCACCTACTGCGATCCGCAGATCGCCAGCGTTGGCCTGACCGAGATCCAGGCAAGGGAAAAAGGGTTTCAGGTTAAGGTTGGCAAATTTCCCTTCGTAGGAAATTCGAAGGCAACCATCGTCGATGCACACGATGGCTTCGTCAAAGTGGTCGCGGACGCAAAGCACGGCGAAATTCTCGGAGTACACATCATCGGACCGTATGCGACCGAGATCATCGCCGAGGCCGTCACCGCAATCGAACTTGAAGCGACGATCGAGGAGATGATGTTCACGATCCATGCCCATCCGACAGTAGCTGAGGCCCTGCTCGACGGCTTCTCCAGCGTTGAGGGCATGGCAGTGAATGTCTAACCATTGAATTGTGAGGTGCCGGCCGAACCTTCAGGCGCGCAGTTTTTTTTCACACGAAATGACACGAGTTTTGATGCACATCCATCTTCTCTATCTCGGCAGAGTTCCTTATGCGGAAGCCATGTCCATCCAGCAGCAGGTCGTCGCTGCACGGACCCAGGACATTATTGGCGATACACTGCTTCTCCTGGAGCATCCGCCTGTACTCACGCTCGGCCGCAACGCACATCGCTCGAACATTCTCATCAGCAATGAGTTGCTCGCACAACGCGGAGTCGAGTTGCACGAGGTCAACCGCGGCGGCGACGTTACTTATCACGGCCCCGGCCAGCTCATCGGATATCCCATCCTCGACCTGCGCGGCGATCTTCCCAAAAAAAAAGGCCCATACCTCGGTCCAGTGGACTACGTTCGTCTTCTTGAAGAGGCGCTCATTCGCACCTGCGGCGACTTTGGCGTGATGACGCAACGTATCTGCAAACTTACTGGCGTCTGGACCGTTGCCGGAGGAAGCGTTCACGAAAAAAAAATCGCAGCGATCGGTGTCCACGTGTCGCGCGGTGTTACCTCGCATGGCTTCGCCCTGAACGTAACCACAGACCTTCGCGATTTCGAGTGGATCATTCCTTGCGGAATCGCCGACCGTCAGGTCACCAGTCTTGAATTGGAAGCCGATTCGAGCCGCCAACCAACCATGGACCAGGCGCTCCATGCGGCCGCGCGCAACTTTGGACGTGTCTTCGAGCGTCAGATGCTGTGGTGCGGTTCCCTCGATCAACTGCTGACCGTACGCGTTTAGAGCGAACCGGCTGGCCCGTTCGCTTACCGCACCATGCCAGCCAGCAATTCGCAAGACCGCCGTATAATCGCAAAGGATAGCTCCACGGCGCACCAGGGTGGAACGGGCCGGATTTCGCCGTCTGTATCTGTTTGAGGGAGAAGAAAAGTTCATGCCGACCGACGTAGTCATGCCCCAGATGGGCGAATCCATCACCGAAGGCACCATCACCAAATGGCTTAAAAAGCCCGGCGATACTGTCCAACGCGACGAACCTCTCTTCGAGATCTCGACCGACAAGGTTGATGCTGAGATTCCCTCACCCGCCGCCGGCACGTTGAAAGAGATAAAAATTCCCGAGGGCTCTACTGTCCAGATCAACACGGTTGTTTGCACCATCGATGGAGCAGGCTCCGCATCCGAGCCTGCAACTCCCGCCTCTTCGCCCGAGAAGACTGAAACCGCGGCCGCACCCGCCGCCGACACTGCCACTCCCGCTGCCGTCGACACACCCGCCGCCAAGCAGGGAAATCCTCCGACGACCGGAGGACCGGGCACTGAAGTCCTGATGCCCCAGATGGGCGAATCCATCACTGAAGGCACGATCACCAAGTGGCTTAAAAAAGTTGGCGAAACCGTTCAGCGCGATGAGCCCATCTTCGAAATCTCGACGGATAAGGTCGACGCTGAGATTCCGTCACCCGTCGCAGGCGTGCTCTCTGAGATCAAAGTCCCTGAAGGTTCGACCGTCACAATTAATACCGTGGTTGCGATCATCGGCGGCACTGGCGGAAAGATCGCTCCCACCGCTGCTCCTGCTTCCAAAACATCTGCACCTGCTGCTCCACCGGCTGCCGCCGTTCCTCCTGCCGCAACCGAGGGCGAACGTCTTCGTTCTTCGCCGCTTGTCCGCAAGATCGCGAAGGACAACAATGTAGACCTGAGCAAGATCCCCGGTACCGGCGCATCGGGCCGCATCACCAAAACGGACATCGTCAGCCACCTGGAGCAAGGCCCGAAGCCTGTCGCTCCGGCTCCTACTCCTTCCCCTTCAGCCCCTGCGGCCGCGAAACCCGCCGCGCCCGCACCGCAGCCCGGTGAGCTCGTCCCCATGTCGAAGATGCGCTCCATCATCGCGCAACGCATGGTCGAATCGAAGCGCACCAGTCCCCATGTCCATACAGTGTTCAAGGTAGACATGACGCGCATCGTCAAGATTCGCGAAAAAGAAAAGTCCAAGTACGAGCAGCGCAACGGCGTCAAGCTTACCTACATGCCCTTCATCGCGCGCGCCGTTATTGTCGCGTTGCGTAAGCATCCCGTTGTCAACGGATCGATCGAAGGCGAAGGCATCCGCTACAACAAGAACATTAACATCGGTATTGCCGTCGCACTGGACTGGGGTCTCATTGTACCGGTCATCCGCCAGACAGAGGAGAAGAACTTCCTTGGCATCGCCCGCGCTATCGCCGATGTTGCCGACCGCGCCCGCAGCAAGAAACTGGCGCCGGATGAAATCTCCGGCGGCACCTTCACCCTCACCAACTCCGGCATCTTCGGCGAGCAATTCGGAATGCCCATCATCAATCAGCCGCAGAGCGCCATTCTCGGCATCGGCGGCCTCAACAAGGAAGCTGAAGTCATCACCGATAAAGATGGCAACGACTCCATTGCCATTCGTTCCATTCAACGCTTCGCCCTGGGCTTTGACCACCGTATCGTCGATGGCGCCGATGCCGGCAAGTTCATGAGTGACTTCAAGGCCTATCTCGAAAACTGGTCCGAAGATATCGGATAGCAACATTCTTTTCTCTAGTTATCGATCTTCGTATTCAGCCCAACCTTCTCCCACTTTGCCAACTCGGCTAGCAACGTCTCCGAGTGACCCCGGATTGTGTTGACGGCATCCGCCCCAAGTGCCAGGCGAAGCGGAGTCTCCTCTGCGTCTAGCGCCTGCTCCACAGCCTTCGCTGCTTTGAAAGGATCGCCTTCCTGGGTTTCATGCATTCCACGCGTGAACTCGCGGATATTCCCAACCGTCGCAGCGTAGGCATCGATTGCGGGCATCTGCTTTAGCGCGGTTCCAGCAAACTCCGTGCGAAAGGCCCCAGGTTCGACGATCAGGACCTTAATGCCAAACGGCTTCAGCTCTAACGCCAGTGCCTCAGACATTCCTTCCAGCGCGAACTTCGAAGCTGAGTACGCGCTATAACCGGCATAAGAGAGCTGACCTCCCATGCTGCTGATGTTCACGATCGCGCCGCTGCCCTGTTTGCGCATCGTGGGCAGCAAAGCGCGGATCACGGCGACCGCTCCGAAAAAGTTTGTTTCCATCATGGCGCGCAGCTCGCTCTCCGGAGTCTCTTCGACTGCGCCGACGACGCCGTAGCCCGCGTTGTTGATGAGAACATCCACGCGCCCAAATTTCGCCACTGCCTGTGAGACGGCAGACTCGACCTCGCTCTCCACAGTGACATCCAGTTTCAGCGGAAGGACGCGGTCCGGACTCTCGGCAGCCAGCGATGCCAACTTCTCGGCATTGCGTGCCGTGGCGACAACCTGGTAACCGCGTTCGAGCGCACAAAGCGCAAATGCCCGTCCGAATCCGCTCGAAGCGCCAGTGATGAACCATACTTTTTTCCGTTCTCTCATGCTTACTTTGATGCACGGCGACACACTCAATGTTGCAAAAGCAGCGCCTTCGCTTCGAGAACCAGCCTCACAGCCTCATCTGCGGTTGCACCCAGAGCGGAGAGATGTCCCATCTTCCTTCCTTTGCGCGGCTTGTGTTTTTCGTACAAGTGCAGCCTAAC
Source organism: Edaphobacter sp. (assembly GCA_036267495.1). Taxonomy (GTDB): domain Bacteria; phylum Acidobacteriota; class Terriglobia; order Terriglobales; family Acidobacteriaceae; genus Edaphobacter. Next base: position 764 of record DATAVY010000285.1, on the reverse strand, counting down.
CCCAGCTACAGCGAGCGCCTTGTCGAAGCATGGTTCTCGTGCTGAGCCGTCGCAATTGAGCCACAGATCCCCCAGCAAATTCGCAATAGCCGCTGGCCGTAACACGGCCACATCGCCCAGCGGCAGATCGCAAACCGCGCGCACCAGTTGTTCGAACTGCCCCGTCACACAGGCGCGAACGCTCGCGTGATAGCTATTGTGCGGTCGCGGAGCGAGTTCGTTCACCAGCAGCTTCCCGTCAACCGTGCAGAACATCTCGACCGCCAGTAAACCTTCGAGTTGAAACGTATCGGCAATTGCCTCGGCGATCTCTCTCGCCTCCAATTCCATCGCACGCGTAATCGGAGCCGGAATCACACTCCACGCCAGGATCTGCTCTTCATGATGGTTCCACGCCGGCGGATACACCTTCACCTCGCCATTGGGAGCGCGCGCGACCAGCATGGAGATCTCCCGCTCCAGCTCGATAGCCTTCTCGGCAACTCCCGCCCGTTCCCCCAAAGCCTCCCACGCGCCACGAATTTCTTCTTCGACCGACGCGCCGGCAAACCCAACCTTACCCTGCCCGCGCCCGTCATAGCCGCCCGTTGCGCTCTTACAAAAACATCTGCCGCCCAATGCGAGCACAGCGTCGCGCAGATCATCCAGCGACCGCACCGCACGATATTCCCCAACCGGAAACCCATTCTTCCGCAGCCAGTCCTTCTGTTCAATCCTGTCTTGAATCACCGCCAGCATCGCCCCGCCCGGCCGGACAGGCGCAT
>DATAVY010000284.1:0-30403 GCA_036267495.1 Edaphobacter sp. | reverse complement strand
GCTCGTCCTGCTCCCGCAGCAGCGCATTCACAAAGTGCTTCGCCGCCTCCTTCTCCAGCCGCTCGCTCGTCATCACACTCTCACTCGTATCGATCGCCAGCACAATCGACAGCGGCGTCGTCGCCTCCTTCTCGAAGATGGTGATCTTCTGCACCTTCCCATCCTCCCGAATCTCGAAGTCCTCCTTCTCCAGCCCTGCCACCGGCGCGCCCTTGGCATCCATCACGTTCAGCGCCACATTCACCAGCCGGGTCTCCACCTTGATCGTCGGAAACCCGCCCTGCGGCGTATTCTGTCCCGCCCCGCCCTGCTGTGTCTTGCTGGTCGATGTCGCCGGCACATCCTGCACATCATCCGTATCTCGCGGAGCCTGCGCCCCCGGCGGAGGAGGAGGCGGCCGCCGCTCCACCGGAGCCTGCGCCAGCCCGCAGGGTACAACCAACATCCCGGCTAAGACGCACCACTTCACTCGTCAGCCTCCAACTTCCCATTCGCCACAGAACCGGGTGTCCCATATCTCGATTCTGAGATGTGGGCATCGAGCGAAGCTCGACCGCTCTCCTCGCCAAACCCAGAACCGGGTGCCCCATCCTTTGCGTCTTTGGCAAAGGGTGGGGTATCGAGCGAAGCTCGACCGCCTTCCTCTCCAACCCAGCGCCCTACTCCCGGCCCCCGACCCGCTAACCCGCCAACTCGCTGCTCCTCCGGAAACGCCTCCCCATCCGCCCAACTCGCCCCATCCACAAACTGTTCCTTCTTCCAGATCGGCACCGTCTGCTTCAGCGTATCGATCAGCCACCGGCAAGCCTCAAACGCCGCCCCGCGATGCGCCGAAGCCACCACCACCAGCACACTTGTCTCTCCAACCATCAGCCGACCCAGCCGATGCACCAGCGCCACATCCCGCACCCCAAACTTCGTCACCGCCTCGCCGGCAAGCCCGCGCATCTGCTCCAGCGCCATCTCCCGATAAGCCTCATAGTCGAGATAGAGCGTCTTCCGCCCCCGCGTATTGTCCCTCACAATCCCGTCGAAGACGCAGACCGCCCCATCCGGCCCAGCCTTCATCTCAGCCACAATCTCCGCCGACGGAATCACCGCATCAATAATCTCAACTCGCATACCGTTCCTGTCCCTACTACCCTTGCCCTCGTCATCCCACCAAAAACCTTTGCCTCGTCGTCCCTTCCAAAAACCTTTGCCTCGTCATCCCCGCCAAAAACCTTTCCCTCGTCGTTCCCCGCCAAAAACCGTTGCCCTCGTCGTCCCTTCCAAAAACCCTTGTCATTCTGAGCGGAGCGAAGAACCCCCGCATTTGTCTTTGCCTTTGCTTTTGTCTTCGCTTTTGTTCTTGCCTTTGCTTCTGCCTTTGTTATTGCACTTGCCTTTTTTGTTGTCATCCCCGAAGGGGATCTGCTTCTGTCGTTGCTTTAGCTGTCGGTCTTTGCCTTTGCCTCTAGGTAGCCCAAGGCTTTAGCCTTGGGTCTCCTTGGGTCTCCTTGGCCCTCTCTTCTCACCAACACACCGGGGCTTTAGCCCCTGGGGTATGCTCTCTTCTCCAAACCACTCTCGTCATCCAACATCAACACCTACATCCGCCGCTCACCGGAGGCAACAACGCCACCTCATCCCCATCCCTCAGCACATCCTCCGCCCGCGCATACTCCTGATTCACCGCCACAGCAATCGAATCCCAGACCGAACCCGCAGCCATCCCGCGATGCCGCGCCAGCAGATCCGCCACCGATGCCCCGTCCTCCATCTCCATCTCCGCCCGGCCCCGCCCGGCAACATCCTTCAACACACCAAAATAAAGCACACGCACACGCATCCGAACAGAATAACCGGACGCTGCCTCTTTGACTCTATCTCCCGGAAAACAGAAGCTACTCGCTGCGCAAAGCCGCCATCGGATCGACCTTCGTGGCGCGATACGCCGGCAGATAGCAGGCCAGCAACACCACCCCCACAATCAGCACCGGCACAGTCGAAAAGATCAGCGGATCAGCCGACCCCACGCCATACAAAAGATTAGCCACCACCCTGCGCAGCAAAAGCGCGCCGACAACTCCCGCCACCGCGCCCGCCACCGCCAGCCTAGCTCCCTGCCCCAGAATCAGGTACACCACATCGCGCGACCGCGCGCCCAGAGCGATCCGCACCCCAATCTCCTGCGTCCGCTGCGAGACCGAATACGCCATCACCGCATACACCCCGATCGCCGCCAGCATCAGCGCCAGCCCGGAGAACATCCCCAGCAGCGACAGATCGAACCGCCGCAGCGATCCGGCCTCCGCCACCATCTCATCCATACTCTTCACGCCGAACACCGGCACGCTCTTATCGATCTCCCCAACCGCACCACGAATCGCAGGCAGCAGCGCACCCCCGCCAACGCTACTCCGAACCGCGATCGTCATATCCGACTCCAGCAGCGGCAGAATCGTATCCGGAATCTGCGTATACGGATAGTAGGCCGTAGGCTCCACATCCACATCCGCGCCCCAATGCCTGACATCCTTGACAACTCCCACCACCGTGCACCACTGACTGCCCTTGAAGTTCGGCTTCAGCCGCTTCCCGATCGCGTTCTCTCCCGGCCAATATCGCGTCGCAAGACTCTCGCTCACAATCGCAACCGCGGGCGCGCTCGCCGTATCCCCCTCGCCAAACGCCCTTCCCTGCAACATCGAAATCCGCAGCGTCTGAAAGTAGTCGTCCCCCACCGCCCGATAACGGCTCACCGTCTCCCCTTCCTTCGGCACAGGATTCTTTCCCTCCACCGTAATCGGCATCGAAGGATCGGTCCCGCTCATCGGCACATTGCGCGCCACCGCCGCCGCCTGCACTCCCGGCAACGCCCGAACCCGCTCCGCCACCTTCTTGTAAAACTCTGGAATCCTCTGCCCCGTCAGCCGCGCAGGCGCCGCAATCCGAAACGTCAGCACATCCTTCGGCACAAATCCCAGCTCCACCCCATGCAGCGACCACAACCCCTGCAACGCAAGCCCGGTCCCAATCAGCAGAATCGACGCCAGCGCCGTCTCCGTAATCACCAGCACCGAGCGATGCCTCCCAAATCCCCTGCTCGTCATCCTGCCAGACTCGCGCAGCCCCTCATTCACATCCAGCCGAGCCGCCTCGATCGCCGGAGCCAGCCCAAACACAATCCCCACCGCCACCGAGATCAGCAGCGAAAACACCAGCACGCCGCCATCCAGCGCAATCTCCTCCACCCGCGGCACGCTCGGAGGATGCAGCGCCACCAGTCCACGCAACGCAAGAAACGCAAGCCCAACTCCCAGCACCCCGCCCACCGATGCCAGCAGCACACTCTCCGTCAGCAACTGCCGCACCACCCGCAGCGGAGAAGCCCCTAGCGCCGTCCGCACCGCCATCTCACGCCGCCGCGCCGCGCCCCGCGCCAGCAACAGATTCGCCACATTCGAGCAAGCAATCAGCAGCACAAACCCAACACACCCCATCAACATCAACAGCGCGGGCCGCACATAACTCGTAAACGCATCGTTGAACGTCTGCAGCTGAACCCCAAACCCCACATCGCTCGTAGCATCGCTCCGGTGCAGCCGTGCCGCAATCCCATCCAGCTCCGCCTGCGCCTGCTTCAAACTCACCCCATCCGGCAACCGAACGAACCCCTGCAGCCAGTGAATATTCGGCGACGAGCTGATCCCTCCCGTGCGCTGCAACTGCAGTGGAGTCCAAAGCAGCTCCGTATCCGCAAACACATGAAACCCCGCCGGCATCACCCCGACAACCGTATACGGCGCCCCGTTCACCTGAATCGCCGTCCCCACCATCCCGCGATCCGCCCGGTATCTCGTCCTCCACAACGCATCGCTCAGCACCACAAAGTTCCCCGACCCCGCAACATCCTCGCCAGCCGAAAACACCCGCCCCACCGCCGCCGGCACGCCAAGCACCTGCAGCATGTCATACGTCACCTGCGCACCCGTAATGCGCTCCGGCGAATCCTTATCGCCGCCCAGGTTAAACTGCGACGGAATAAACGCCCCCATCTTCCCCAGCAGCCCGCCCTGCTCCTTCCAATCCAGAAAATCCTGCGTCGAAAAAACATTGCTCGCGTTATTAGCCGTACGCTGCGTCACCACCAGCACATGCGCCGAGTCCTTGAACGGCCACGGCTTCAACAGCACCGACCGGATCACGCTGAACATCGCCGTATTCGCCCCAATCCCCAGCGCCAGCGTAAGCACCGCCGCCACAGTAAACCGGCGAGACTTCAGCAGCGACCTCACTCCATAGCGAACATCCTGCAGCAGCGTCTCCATCGGTTTCTCCCCGTTCGATATCAGACAACAGCGCCAATAAATAGTTGTGCCAAGCAGCGGCTTTATCTCTCCGGGAAATCCACCGCCAGACTCCACAAGCTCGATCCAGCTCAATCACACTTCAATACGCCGGAGGCAGTCCCACCCGCCGCACGATCGACCGATAGCGCTCATCGCCGTGAAGAAAATCGAAGACCGGTTCTTTCTGAACGAATACCAGCCATGGCGAACGCTCCTTGTAAGCCTCTTCCAGGGCCGCTAGGGTTTCGTCTTTGCGTTGCAGGTGAGCATAGTTCCACGCCAAGATCCAGGGCGACACATACTTTTTCCCAACCTGCGCCAGTTGAACGTTCAGCAGCCACTCCGAAACCCCGCGAAGGCCCTTTTCCTTGAAAGCCAGCCTGATTGCCGCAGCCGACCTCTCGTCGTTCCCTGCCAGATATGCCTGCGCCATGTGCTCGGCGGCTTCGCGATCCATTCCCTTCAGTTCATAGGCCTCCGACAAGTCGAACTGAGTCCAGAAATCCCGCCGAAACTGGGTCTGTGCCGTTAACTCACGGATCGCCGCATCAAACTGCCGAAGGTACAGGTATGCGGACCCCAAGGCATGGGGGCGATCGAGAGGAGCAAGACCGGTGGCTAACTTTTGCTCCTGCAAAGCTTCTGCATCCCGGTTTTGTACCCAAAGCGTATACGCCCGAATATGGTGGCCTTCGGCATAGTTCGGATTCAGTTCGATCGAACGCCGCGATTCGGCCTCCGCGCGCTGCCAGTCCCAGGCATGGAATAAATACACTGCCGCCCACGCGTTATGTGCTTCCGGCAGCGAATCGTCAAGCGCCAGGGCTTTGCGGATGTCCGGCTCCGCCTTGGCGAACGCCTCCGACGGGGGCGCATTCCCTGCTACGGCACTCACTGCAATAACATCTCCGAGTCCGCTCCATGCCGCCGCATAGTCAGGCTGCAACTGGATCGCCTTCTCGAAGTACGATTTCGCGCGATCGTCTGAGCCGCCCGCCATAAACCAGTAAAAAAGACCTTGAAGATAGGCATCGTGAGCCTCGGGGCTCACATATCTGACGCTAGCGGGATGAGGAACAGCGCTGTTCAGCCGCTTGGCAATCGCCTGCGCAGCTTCGCGAGGCAGAGAGACCACATCGTTCCCGCCACGATCATAGCTCTCTGCCCACACGTGGGTATCGCTCGAAGCCTGGATCAGCTGGATCGTCATATGCACTTTATCGCCGGAGCGTTCGACCGAACCCTCCAGAATGCCATCCACTCCAAGCTCCCGCGCGATCTCTCGCAACGGCCGGTGCACACCCTTGTACTGCATCGCCGACGTTCGGGAGACTACCCGCACCGTCGAGTTTTTCGCCAGCATCGTCGTCAGCTCATCCGTCATCCCATCCGCAAAGTAATTCTGCCCGGGATCGCCCGAGAGATTGTCCAGCGGAAGCACCGCCAGCGAGTCGATCTTCGAGGCTGCAGCTCGATTCAGAGATCGATCCCTCAAACTCCGCGCACCCACACTGGCGGCAACGGCGACCAAAGCAAAAGCTCCCGCCGCAGCCAGCCAAATCCCCAGCCGAATCCATCGACGCGGCCTCGACGACCGCAGCGTCTCCACCGTACCAGGCGATTTCGCGTCGGCCTCAGCAACCGCATTCTGGACCGGGAACCCGTCGGGTGCCGCAGCAACGGGCGTATCGCCAACTCTCCGGTTTCTACTCTCCCCCGGCGATAGCCGCCTCTCCTCAGTCGCCGCCGTACGAACCTCGACGATGGGCGCGGCAAATCGATAGCCCTTGCCAGTGACCGTTTGCACGAACCGTGACTGCGCCGGATCGTCATTCAAGACCTCACGGATCTTGCGGATCGCGGTATTGATCCCGTGCTCGGTATCGACGAACACCTCCTTGTCCCAGAGATGTTCCGCAATCTCAGCTCTGCTGACCAGGTGGCCATTTCTTGCCGCCAGCAGAACGAGCAGCTCCATCGGCTTGCGTTCCAGCTTCACGCTGCGCCCCGCACGGTACAGCTCAAAACGGCCGCAATCCAGCTTGTAGTCGCCGAACTGGAACACAGTAACAGCCACCGAACCTCGCCTCGTGGACGAAGTATAGCAGCCAGGCATCGACCGGTAATAGCCATCATCCTCGCATTCAACGAGTTACCGCGTTACCTCATCTTCACCTGCGCTTTACCTCCTCTGCATTGCGATTCATCCGAAACAGGAAGATAACTCACTCCGAGCTGGCCACGCCGGCAAAGGAGAAAATCATTATGAAGCGTTCATTCAAATCGTTGAGTTCTTTCAAATCATTGACTGCCATTCTCGGTGCGGCCGCACTCACGCTGTTCCTGGTTCCCGCTTCGAACGCTGCCTGCGGAGGCCCGGTCACGCCCGTAGCATCTCACGTCAGCTGGAGTCCGGAGCTGCTAAGCGCACAGCCCCGCGGAGCGCACTTCGTCATGGCGAACGATCTGCTCGATCTCATCGACCCCATCGTCGGAATGTGGCACGTCAAGTTTGTGGTCAAAGGGAGTACCAGTACCGCACCTGACGGCGCCGAATTCGATGCCGGATACTCCATCTGGCACGGCGACGGTACCGAAATCATGAACTCCGGCGGCCGCCCGCCCCAGAGCGGCGACTTCTGCCTCGGCGTCTGGGAGAAGGTGAGAGATCATGAGTACAAACTGAACCATTTTGCTGCAGCCTGGGATTCGACCGGATCCACCTTCCTCGGACCGGCCCAGATTCAGGAACAGATAACTCTCGATCGTAACGGCAACTCGTTCAGCGGAACTTTTACCGTAGACCAGTTCGTCGAAACCAACGGAGTTCTCAATCCAATCCCTGTAGCTCACTTCCAGGGAAACATCACCGCAACGCGCATCACTGTAAATACACCCGCACAAAGCGTCTTCTGAAACTGACCACCCGCCCATGCGCCTTCACCCCGAACATCGATCCGGGGTGAAGGCGCATAGCAATTGCACGGTACATCGCGATCTATTGAGAAATATTGACGGTAAGGCTCAACGGTAAGGCCTAATGACGGATCCGACGGCAACGCCAAAGGAGACACGGTCAAGATACTTTTCGGCAAACCCATTTGCTTTCGTTACGCAAACAACCCAGCCTCCCCCGGATACCAAACCCTCTCCCCCTCCACCCGCGCAAACTCCGTCATCCCATGCGCCCGCCGCGAGCTCCTCCCATCCGCCTCCACAAAAATATCCTCCACCACTCCGCCCCGAGCCAGCACCGCATCCCCGATCAGCGACCGGTGGCACCTCCACGGCACCGCCTCCGCGCACATCACCACCGCCGAATCGAAATCCGCCAGCGCCATCAGCCACCCGATCTCCTGCGCAAAGTGCTCCGTCTGCATATAGTCCGCATACCCGCGAAAGCTCTCGTTCTTCCACCCGGTATTCACGCTATGCGGATTCGCCGCCCGCCGGCCGCCCAGCCCCTCCCGCCACACCGCCCGAATCTCCGCATCCCTCAGCGCAGCGAACAACCGCTCCTGGCTAAAATGCGGATGCCGCCGCGACCCCGGAAACCGCCTCACATCCACCAGCGTCGTACACCCGTTCTCCCCGAGCGCCCGCAGAAAAGCCTCCAGCGTCAGCGTCGAGTGACCGATCGTCATCATTCCCACAACCTCGCGAAAATAAAGTAGAGAAAAATAAGGAAAAAAGTGGAAATCCGAGGAAAATTTTCAGACGCCGAAAGACGCCCATCAACCCACCACGATTTACCAGCGACTCACCACAACTTCACCACAAAAACACCACACAAAAACAGGCTTCTTTTGCGAAAACCCCTGAAAAAACAGCCATCCCACCACGCGCAAAAAAAATGCGATCCGGCAACCGCCGGACCGCACCCTCAAATAGACATCCTCACACGCCGGCGTGAATAACCTCTTCCCGCACAACCTCATCTTCCACCTTCTCCCGCGACGTCTTCGGCAGCGCCACTGCCAGCACATCCTCAATCCGCGTCGCATAATGCAGTTGCACATCGTCGATCTGATCCGGCGTTAAATCCTCATCCACCTGCTGTTTACAGTCTGCCGGCAGAATCACGTTCCGCACTCCGGCCCGCTTCGCCGCAAGGAACTTCTCCTTGATCCCGCCAACCGGCAACACATTGCCGCTCAGCGTAATCTCGCCCGTCATCGCAGTCAGCGGATGCACCGGAGTGTTCGTCAACAGGCTCACCAGCGCAGTCGCCATCGTTACGCCCGCCGAAGGCCCATCCTTTGGAATCGCCCCCGCAGGCACATGAATATGCAGATCGACCTCCTTGGTAAAGTCCTCATCAAGCCCCAATGACGCGGCATTCGACCGCACCCACGTCAAAGCGGCCTGCATGCTCTCTTTCATCACATCGCCGATCTGCCCGGTAATCGTGAAGCCGCCCTTGCCCTTCATCTTGTTGGCTTCGATGAACAGCACATCCCCGCCAGCCGGCGTCCACGCAAGGCCCACTGCAACCCCGGCCCGCTTGGTCCGCTCCGCAATCTCGGTATCGACGCGAACTTTGATGCCGCCAAGAAACTCGTGCACGATCTCCGGCGTAATCACAACCCTCTCCGTCTGGCCCTCGGCAATGCGCCGCGCAACCTTGCGGCACACGGTTCCAATCTGCTGCTCCAGCTTGCGAACACCCGCCTCCCGCGTGTAATGCCGCGCAATCAGATGCACGCTGTCCTTCGGAAACTCGATCTTCTCGCCGTCGATTCCGTTCTCCTTGATCTGCCGCGGAATCAGGTAACGAATCGCGATATTCACCTTCTCCTCTTCCGTATAACCGGTCAGCTCAATGATCTCCATGCGATCGAGCAGCGGCCCCGGAATCGTATCCAGCTGGTTCGCCGTGCAGATAAACAACACCTTGCTCAGATCGAACGGCTGATCCAGATAGTTATCGCGGAAGGTATTGTTCTGCTCAGGATCGAGCGTCTCGAGCAGCGCACTCGCCGGATCGCCTCGGAAATCGCGGCCCAGCTTGTCGATCTCATCCAGCATGAACACCGGATCTTTCACCTCGACCCGTTTCAGGTGCTGAATAATCTGTCCCGGCAGCGCACCAATATACGTTCGTCGATGCCCCCGAATCTCCGCCTCATCATGCATTCCGCCTAGCGAAATGCGCGAGAACTTCCGGCCGAGAGCACGCGCGATCGACCGCCCCAGCGAAGTCTTGCCCACGCCCGGAGGCCCAACGAAGCAAAGAATCGGCCCCTTCATATCCGGCTTCAAACGCCGCACCGAAAGGTAATCCAGGATGCGGTCCTTAACCTTCGTCAGACCGTAATGGTCCGCATCCAGAATCTCCTTCGCCTTCAGAATGTCTACCTCTCCCGCAGAAGTCTTTCCCCACGGCAGTACAGCCAGCCACTCCACATAGTTCCGCGTCAGCGAGTAGTCCGCAGCAGCAGGATTCATTCGGCTCAGCCGCCCCAGCTCCTTCAGCGCGTCCTTCTTCACCTCATCCGGCATCCCCGCCGTCTCGATCTTCTCCTTCAAGTCCGCGATGTCCTTCTGTGTGTCGTCGACATCGCCCAGCTCTTTCTGGATCGCCTTCAACTGCTCGCGCAGATAGTAGTCCCGTTGCGACGACTGCACCGAATCCTGCACCTCGGTCTGGATCTTGTTGCGCAACTGCTGCACCTCAAGCTCCTTCGCCAGGTGCTTGTTAATGCGCTCCAGCCGCGCCGAAACATCCGGAGTCTCCAGCAGCTCCTGCTTGTCTGTCGTAGTCAAAAACGGCAGCGAGGAAGCAATAAAATCCGCCAGCCGTCCCGGTTCATCGATATTGATCGCAATCGTTTGCAAGTCGTCGCTCAACGTAGGCGACGAGGTCACAATCTGCTGGAACTGGCTCACAACATTCCGCTGCAGCGCCTCCGCCTCCGGCGACTTCTGCGGCTCAATATCCGCAATCGCCTCATACTCCGCCGTCATAAACGGCGTCAGTTGCGCAAACTCCCCCAGATGCACCCGCTCATTGCCTTCGGTAAACACGAAAAGGCTCTGATTCGGCATCTTCACAACCTTATGCACCGTCGCTCGCGTGCCGATCGCATACAAATCCGCCGACTGCGGCGAATCCTGTCGCGCATCCCGCTGCGCTACCACCAGAATCGTCTTCTCCTCGCCCAGCGACTGAATCAACTGAATCGAGCTATCCCTTCCCACCGTCAGCGGCAGCACCGCATGAGGAAACAGGACCGTATCCCGAACCGGAAGCACCGGCGCCGGCAGCTTGCCGATCTGTCCTTCACCCTCTTCGCTGTTTTTTGCTGTTGGCTGAATGACACTTACGAAATCGCTTGACATTGAGTGTACCTCTATCAAATTATCCACTATTCGATGCAGCAAGTCGGCCTCCGGTCGCAAATCCCGCTTATCTTACTCATTCCACGCCACTCCACTCATCCGCAATTTCCTAGCCCGTCCCGAATATCTAGTTCCAAAAATGAAACCCCACAGCAGCAGTGGCCTATAAGCTTGCCACCCAATCATTTACCGGACTACTGACCCGGTCATGAAACCAGCTGCCGCGCTCCTTCTCTCCGTTACGATGCTCAGCCTCACAGCGCTCTTTCTCCTGTTGATGGCAGGTATGATGATCTTTACCTTCTGGCTGCGCTGACATCTTCATTCGAATTTTGGTCTTTGATGCCGTCCTCACCAACTGGGGCGATTCTCCCTGGAATCGGCATTCTGCGCCCTCCGGGTTCCGGCCCGCTTCCTCATTCGTGCCCCACTCCTCTTCAGTCATCGGCCATAACTCCTTTTCCATCAATCAGCGAACCAACCTTTGCGAGAGGTCATCTTCGGTAGGGTGGGCCGAAATCAATCCGAAATAAATCTGATCCTTCCATTTGCCCGGGCTACACTGGCCCCGTCATGAAACGACCTGCCGGACTCATTCTCTCTTCCATTGTCCTGAGCCTGATTGCGCTATTTCTTCTATTGATGGCCGCTGCCATGGCGCTCTCCGGCATCTTCGCAGCGCAACAGTCTGCGTTCGCCGTTTCGCGCCACTTCATCCTTTATCTGATGTTTGCCCTCGGCGCTTTCTACGCCATGCTCGCCGTCTGGGCAATTCTGACCATAATCGGCATCCTACGCCTCACCCAATGGGGCCGCTACTCCATCCTGATCATCGGGGGCGGCCTCGCCGCCTTCAATCTGTTATCCGCAGTCTTCATCGTACTTAGACAAACGATGTTCTCCGGACTCATCCCCCAACAGCCGGCGATCGATCCTCACATCGCTTTTCTGGTCACCGCCTTCATGGTCGGGATCAATCTCCTGTTTGCCGCAATCGGAATCTGGTGGCTCATCTATTTCAACCTTGACTCCATCCGCGACCTCTTCTCAAGCCCGGACTTTCCTCTTCATGCTCCAGCGCTCAATGGCAGATTCAGCCGCACCCCCACCGCAATCAAGATCATCGGCTGCTTCCTTCTCTTCTCGGCACTCTGTGGATTGTTCGGAGCCATCCTGCCCTTCCCTGCCTTCCTTCTTGGCTTCATTTTTTCGCCAACCGGATCTCACATCATGTATCTCTGCTTCGCCGCCCTCATGGCGTGGACCGGCTATGGTCTTCTTCGCCTCAGCGAACCCGCTCGACTCCTGACCATCGCCATCCTCCTGCTTGGCTGCTGCAATATCGTCCTGGTCTCTCTTCCGTGGTATCAGGCACAGTTCCAGCTCTATACAGCGCAACTCATGTCGGCAATCCCAACCATGCCCGGCCAGCCCCAGACCTTCTTCAACTACAGCAGGACCTTCATCATCGGCTCCTGCATCCCATTTCTCATTCTCTACGGGTTCGTTCTGTGGTTGCTCCACCGTCACCGCGCAGCCTTCAAATCACCCGCCTCACCGCCGCAAACCATGCTCGAAGCCTAAGCTGCCCGATACCAACCCAGCACCTTCACCATCCGGCAATGCTCGCGCAACGCACCCAAAGCAGCCTCCGCCCTCTCCGCCGTATCGAACCGCACATCCACATAAAACACGTACTCCCACGGACTCCCAGGCACCGGCCTCGATTCGATCTTCGTCAGATTCACTCCCGCATCCGCCAGCCGCTGCAGCGCCTCCACCAGCGTCCCCGGCCGATGCTCGATCGCAAACGCCACACTCATCTTGTCCGCATCGTCAATCTTTCCCGCGGCATCGGCACTCTCCCTTCGCAGCAGATGGAAGCGCGTGTAATTCTCCGCGTGATCCTCCACTCCCGCCACCAGAACCTCCGCCCCATACACCTTTGCCGCAAGCTCAGGCGCAATCCCCGCTGCATCCCGCGATCCCGCCGCCATCAGATGCTTCACACTTCCCGCCGTGTCGTAAAAAGGCACAACTTCAAACTCAGGATGCGCCGCCAGAAACCTCCTGCACTGCGACAACGCCACCGGATGCGACATCACTCTCCGCACCTCAGCCAGCTTCACCCCAGGCATCGCGATCACATTGTGCCGAATCCGCAGCAGGCTCTCCCCACAAATTCGAATCGGCAGCTCCAGCAGCAGATCATAATGTTCCGCCACCGATCCATGCAGGCTGTTTTCAATCGGCAGCACTGCTCCGTCGACCTCGCCCCCCACCACCTTGGCCAGCACCTGCGCGGAAACCGTGCAGGCAACGATCTCGAGGTCCGTCCGTTTAGCCAGCATCTCCACCGCCGCCATATGGCTGTTTGACCCTAACTCACCCTGGATCGCGACTTTCAATGAAAATCCCCCGATTCCGTCTGGACAACTTCTACGTATTTTATTCTCACTGGCAACCTCCTCAGCACGTCATGCACCTTACCTCAGGTAACGGCCTGTAACTGCAAACTATTTGCTACGAACCGGGACACCGAACCGGGATCGTCTAGGAGAACGAAATGCTTTGGACAATCACAATTATTCTCTTCATCCTCTGGATCGTAGGACTCGTCAGCAGCTACACCCTCGGCGGCTGGATTCACATCCTCCTCGTCCTGGCCATTATCATCCTCATCTTCAATCTCATGTCCGGTAGACGAGCGGTCTGACGCTTCAATCGGGACAATCGCAGCCCTCCCAACCTCACTCGAGTCGCAAGGAGTCTTGCAATGAACACCGACAAGGTAGAAGGAAAATTCGATCAGGTAGCAGGCAAAGTGAAACAAGGCGTCGGCGAAACCGTCGGCAACCAGAGACTGGCAAACGCCGGTGTCGCCGACCAGATCAAAGGAGCCGCCAAGGAGACTTGGGGCAACGCCAAAGACACAGCCGGCGTCGTGCACGAGGACAACAAGGCGAAGGCTCATGCAGAAGGCGACAACCTTCGTGACAGAGTCGCCAACTCGACCCAGAACGCCAAGAACTCAATGAATGAAAAGTTGGACGATATCAAACGTGAGCATCGCGGTTGATTGAGTTGCAGTAGCCCTCCCGTAAAAAAGCCCGCCGCGAGGCGGGCTTTTCTATCGCCGCAGCAAAACGTCCGCCGCCACAAATCCAAAGAACACCACCGAAATCACGCCGTTCAGCGTAAAGAACGCCGCATTCATCCGCCGCATATCTTTCGGCGAAACGATCGAGTGTTCATACAGCAGCAGGATCGCCACCACCGCGATACCAAGCATCGCCACCTTCCCCAGCCCGAACAGCGACACCAGCCAGCACAGCATAAGCAGCATCCCCATATGCATCGCGCGAGCAATCCAGAACGCAGTCACCAGCCCGAACGCCTGCGGCACGCTGTTCAATCCCGCCTTGCGATCATGCTGAAAGTCTTGGCACGCATACAACACATCGAATCCTCCCACCCAAAGCAGCACCGCACCCGTCAGCACCACAATCCTCCAGTCCAGCGATCCCCGCACCGCAATCCACGCCGCCGTTGGCGCAATTCCCAGAGCCAGCCCCAGCACCACATGCGACCAACGCGTCACCCGCTTGGTATAGCTGTAGACCAGCACAACCGCCACAGCCGCCGGAGCCAGTTCCAAGGTCAACCGGTTCAACATCGCCGCACCCGCCACAAACACAGCAACCGAAACCGCCACGAATCCTGCAACAAACCCATTGCTCAACGTTCCCGCCGGCAGCGCCCGCATCGCCGTCCGCGGATTCACCGCATCCAGCCGCGCATCCGCCAGCCGATTGAACGCCATCGCCGCCGACCGCGCCGCCACCATGCAAACCACAATCCACCCCACCACCCGCAGCGGCGGCCACCCTCCCGCCGCCAGCACCGCTCCCGTCAACGCAAACGGCAGCGCAAATACCGAATGCTCCCACTTGATCATCTCAAGCGTTACTGCCGTGCTCTTCCAGAACGATGTCATCTCTCCATCGTAAAAGAACCGGGCGGCGCCCTTGCCGCAACCCTCGCTTTTCTTGTTGTCATTCCCAAAGGGGATCTGCGTCTCTAGTCGCACTTGTCTCCCCGGTACCAGTGCAACCCGAATGAGTTTTATTTATCCGGCTTCTCCGGTGTTCCCGCAACCACCTGCAGATTGTTGATCACCTTGAAGACTCCCGGCACGCTGTTCGCCCGGATATTGGCTACATCCTTGTCCGCCTGGGAGTCCACCACCCCCGAAAGCGTCACATTCCCATTCACCACCGTAATCCGAATCGGCTTGGCCGGATCCATCGCATACTTGTTCAGCTGCGGAAACCCATAAATCGCCCGAGCCTCCGCCAATCGGGTCCGATCATCCATTGGCGACACCGGAGCCACATCGATGTTGTCGATCACATCCTTCACCCCTGGATAGTTCGACACCAGGCTGATCGCCGAATCTTTATCCGCAGGCCCATACGCCGTTCCCCCCAGAGTCACCGCTCCATTCTGCACCCCGATCGTGAAGGAATTGAACGCCGTCGTTCCATATCCCACCCGGTCATACGCCAGCTTCTCCGCCAGTTTGTCCCGCAGCGTCGTATCCTCCACCGTCGGCCCCGCCACCTGAATCTGGTTTTCGACGCCCTTCACATTTTTCCGATGATGTGTCCGGTTGTCCGCGTCCATCTTCGCGCTGTAAAGGTCCACCGTACCCGTCAGCGTCACCACGCCGTTCTGCACCGACGCCTTCACGTCTTTGAATCTCTTGTTATCCAGCGCCTTCGTCACCTCCGCCTGAATCTGCGCGTCATTCGATCCGCCCTGCGCCATGCCCTTCACCGTCCCGGCCAATATCAGCATTCCGGCCACACTCAGCAGCCCCGCGCGCCTCACCCTCGTCGTCCAATTCATCGTTGCCTCCCTGAAATCTTGCTGTCTCATGACCAACGGATCAACCCGTCAAAACTGCACGGAAGTAGGATGCAATCCCGTCTTCCGCGGCGGTCTACCGGTATCGCTTTCGCAGCTTATATACCACGCTGAACACACCCGATTCGTCGCGCGTCACCACAATCGAATTGTCATGGTTCAGATCGTATTGCACCTGGATCAGCTGCTGCGCCGACGTATTCACATTCGTCGCGAACGTCGCCGTGATCTGCCGCGACAACTGCTGCTGGATCGTAATCCGCGCCGATGAGTTTCCCAGCGTTCCCACAAATGCCGGATCGATCTTCACGCTGCCCACGCCAAACAGCTTCTCCACCCGGTTGCTCACCGTCGCATTCAACGCTCCGCCCAGCAGCGCGCTCGTCGTCGGATCGGTGCCCTGCTGCACCTGCCGCTCCTGGTAAAGCTGAGCCTCCTCCTGCGTCCTGCCCAGCGCCAGCAGCGCAAACACATCGCTCTCGCTCAGCGGAGGCTCCGACCGGTACGTCGGCTTCAGGTTCGTCGAAGTTCCGTGCAATCCCACCGTAATGTCGTAGTTCTCCACCTGCGCCGTCGCATCCAGGTCGATGATCGGATCGATCCGCACCGGGTTCGTAAAGTAAATCTCCCCGCGCTGCAGTTGATACTTCGTCCCCGCAAACGTCGCGCTTCCATCGTTGATCTCAATCCGCCCCAGCACCGACGGCACCGCCGCCGTCCCGCGAATCGTCAGGTCCACCGTTCCCGCCAGCTTCGCATACGAGTTCTGAAAATCCAGTTGCGGCGCGCTCGTCACCCGCACATCCAACCGGATCTTGTTCGCCGGAGAATCAGGATCGGGCGGCGCGCTCACCCCGCCCGGCGATCCGAACGCCGCAAAATCCACATCCTGCCCAATCCCGAAGCGCGTCATCAAAATCGTTCCGCTCAGCAACGCGCTCTCCGGCCCTCCCTGCAGCTTCAGATTCGCGTTCGCCGTTGCGCTCAGCCCATACAGCCGCACCCGCACCGCATCGCCCGTCGCGGTCAGGTCGGCATAGATGCCGTTCTTGTAGCGAATCGAGCCGCCGATCTTCAGCGTCCCCCCGCCCGTCGTCGCTGTCAGATTTTGCACCTCCAGCCGGTCGCCGTTGAACACCAGCGTCCCGTTCATATTGCTCAACCCGTTCGGCACCCCATCCATCGCGATGTTCACCTTGTCGAACTGCACCTTCCCCGTCAGCTCCGGATTCTTCACCCGCCCGCCCGCCAAAACCGTAAACTCCACCTTTCCCGTCGAGAGGAGGTTCGAGTCCAAAGTACGCAGCAGCGTCATGCTGATACTGCCGGTCGCCCGCACATTCAGCTCGCCGCCCTTTGGATCGGTCACCCCCAGCAGATGCGCCGTCCCGCTCACCTGCATGTCCGTGTCCTGTCCCGTGATATGCACCTGTTCCAGCGTGGCGATTCCGTCGCGCAGCGAAATTCGAAACGGCCCGGACTCTTTCAGTTCGATCCCCTGCACCTTCACGTCCGGCTGGTTGAAATGCACATCGACCTGGGTGAACTCCGCTTCTCCGCTCAACTCCTTCGGCGTCTTCAGCGGCCCGCTCACCGTCGCCGTGCCATCGATCAGCGATTGCGCGCTGAAGCCTCCATTTCCAAACATCGCCAGCGGCTTGCCTATATCCAGTCCCGCTAACGTGACCTTTGCCTGTACCGGATAGTTGCCCGTCAGACCAACTTGTCCCGACCCATCCACCTTCGCCCCCATCACCGTCGAGTTCACCGTGAAGTACACCGTCGTTCCTTGACTATGCGCCTCCACAGCCGCCTCGCCGATACCCTGTCCCTTGTACGTCACGCCCGTAAGCTTCACATTCGCCTTCAGCCCCGGCTGCGTCATCGTTCCATTCGCATCCGCCACGACGCTCGCCACGCCATCCAGCCCGGTGTTCCCCTTCTTCACCGTCTCGAACTTCGATAGCAAGATGTCATGTCCCTCCACATGCGCATGCACACGCTCGCTTCCCCAGTCATACCCTCCATTGCCGGCGATCTGCACGCCATGCGCCTTCAACACCACGCTGCTCGCCTCGATATCTTTTCCCGACACCGTCAGCTCCACCACCGCCGACTCATACGGTTCGTCATAAGCCACGCCGTTCGTCAGCGAAACATGCCCGCCTCCACTCAAAGTTCTCAGCGTCCCCGAGGCGTGTGCATTCAGCGCCATCGTTCCCGTCAACGCAACCTTCCCCTGCTGTCCTGCAATCTGCAACACATCCACCACCTGCGCCGTGGCAAGCTGCGCCTTCGCATCCACCGCCATTCCGTCGTCCCACACATACGTTGCAATCCCGCGCCGCCCCACAACCTTTCGCGGCACAATCTTTCCCTCCAGATTCAACACAGCCGTCCCGCGCTTGATCGTCGAGCTCGCCACCACCACGCCCGAGTTCGGCGAATACTCCGCATCCGCGATCACCGAATCGATCAGAACATCCGTCGTTCCCAGCGCAAACTCCGCATTGTTTGCCTGCATGTGTCCCTTCACATCCAGGTTCGCAATCGGTCCCTTCGCCGTCCCGTTGAACTGCATCGCGCCGTGCAGCTTAATCGGAATCGCCGCCGTCCCGCGTTTCCCATTCGCCTCCAGGTCCAGCGTCGTCAGCAACTGGTTGTACTCCGAGAGATCCCGTACCGTAAGGTCCACCCGCAGATCCGTCAGCGGATCGCCTTCATTCACCCCCAGCACGCCCGACGCCTCGAAGTTCGTCTCCGGCATCTGCAGCGCGATCGATTGAATCCGCACCGTCTCATTCCTCCCCGAGTAGTGCGCCAGCGTCTGCCCCGTCACTGGAACATCGTTCAACGCTCCCCGCCGCTTCACTCCCGTCGGGGCGAACTTCAGATCACCGTCAACCTCCACCGTCTCCGAGATGTTCTTTGCCGGCCCGCCCCACTCCACCTTCACCGGCCCGCTCACCGCCGTGTCGAACCCCAGATCCCCATAGTGCTCCGGCGCAGTCACATCCATAATCGTCCGCAGCGGAATCCGCGCCAGCGTCGCAGTCAGGAAAGCGCGCGCCGTCTCCACCTCGGGCGTCTTCACCGGTCCGGTCACCGGCGCCTTCGCCCCCACCGCCTTCGCCGACTTGTTCGCCGTAGTCACCGCCGCCCTGGTCGAAGGCGAACTCGCCGCCACATCCGTCGCAGGCGCCTCCCCCAGCCAGTTCGCAATCCGCAGCTCCCCCGACGCGCTTCCTCCACCTGGCAGATACCCCGTCAATGCCGTCAGCAAAAGCTCCGTCGGCGTCACATGCAGCGTCGCGCCGCCATCCACATCATGCAGCCGCACATATTCATTTCGATACGACGCCTTATGGATCTTCGCCGTCCCCACCAGCAGATAGCCCGCGGCACAATCAGGGTCCGGCGGCAGCGGCTTCGGTGGCTTCGCCGTCTCCTTCGGATGGCTCCGCCTCCAGAACGGCGGATGTTTCTGCGCCACCGCCGGCGTCGTCGTACAGTTGTGCCCCTTCAAATCCAGATCCACCGTCCCCGTATTCAACCCATCCACATCCGCCAGCACTGAAAGCTGTTTCAACTCCAGCGAGCCCTTCACCGCGGCCTGCCACTCCGGTTTGGCATAATGCTTGATCCCCGCGCTCGCCGTCAGCTTCGAATTCGTCCCGCTCGTAAACTCAAACTCCTTCAGCTCCGCTGCATCCCGGCCCAACTCTCCGGCCACATGCAGCGTAGACTGCGCCTCCGCCTGCTTCGCGATCTTCGTCCGCAGGTCCTTCAAATCCACCGTCAACCCATAGCGGTCCGTCGAAGAGATATAGTGCACCTCCGCGCCCAGGTCGCGCGCGGCCATATCGAACGGAATCGCGCGATCGTTCAACAGCGCAACGCCGTTCGTCAACACCACCTCCTCCGCCTTCAAGTCCAGCAGCGTATCGGTCAGCGGAGTCTTGCTCGGCTTCGGATGCTTCGGCTCCGGCTGGTTCGTCTTCCCATCCTTGTCCACCATCAGATGAAACTGCGGATGTTCAACCCCCAGATAGTTCAGACTCACATGCGACGCCAGCCCCGTCCCCGCCACATGCGAAAACAGGTTGAAGAGCTTCACCCGAAGCTCGATCTTGTCCACCGAAAGATACGGAGCCTCGCCTGCTCCTTCAAGCCCATGAATCACCAGCCCATCGGCTTCAATTGCCAGATGCCGCAGATCGAAGCTGATCCTTCGCAGCTCCACCCTCCCGCCCGTGGCATCCTCCAGTACCTTCACCACCTCGTTGCCCACCCGCCGGTTAAAGTCCTCCGTCGTCGAATACCACGCAAAACTTCCGAACAACACCGCCACCAGAACCACAAAGCCGATCACGGTCCAACCCACCGCGCGCCCCATCCGCGTCGCCAGCGATCGCTTCACCTTCTCCACGCCATCCGCAACCTTCGCCTGCAGCTTCTCTTTCTTCTCTGTCAGTCTCTTGTCCAGATCGCTCACGGAGCCACCTCCCCCGGAACCATGATCCGCACGCTCCCCTGCGCCCGCAGCGACTTCAGCCAATCCTGCAGCAGGGCGCCAACCTCCTGCTGCAACAGCACCTCTTCAATCCGTTTCTTGATCGCCTCCAGCGGCGGCGGCGTTGCATCTCGCTTCGCATACTCCGGCAGCATCGTCTTCTCGTAGTACGCCTTGATCTCGTCATCCTTCACCGTGATCCCGTTCCGGAACCGCACCTCGATAAACTTCAGCAGCTGCATCCGCTGCATCCACCGCGCCCGAAACTCCGCCTCGGTAAATCCGTGATCGCCCAGAAATTTCTTCCATCCCTCATCCTTCTCGCAGTCATACTGCTTGCAGGCAGGAATGTCTTTCCGCAACGTCGCCAGCTGCGCATCCAGCTCCTTGTCCGCCACCGCATCTTCAGGCTGCAGCGCCGCCTGCTGCAGAATCAACGACCGGTCCACCAGCCGCTCGATAATCCTCGCCCGCGTCGAATCCGAAGCCGCGCGGTATGGCTGAATCTCTTCAAACCTCCGCTCCTCGTCCACATCGCTCTCCAGAATCAGATCGCCATTCACCACCGCAACCAGCCTGTCCAGCACCACGCCCTGCCCAGCCCCCCCGCCAGCCGTAGGCGCTCCCGCCTGCACCGTCGCGCCTTGTCCCGCGCATAGTCTCCCCCCCGGCACGCACAACGCCGCCAGCGCAATCGCGCCCGCCAGCCATGGCCTCGAATGTGCCGTCGCGCCCATCTAGAAGCTCTCCCCAATGCTGAAGAAAAAGTTGAAGTGTCCCGCATGCCCCTCGTGCGGAGGATTGTTGTTGAAGTCGTAAATAATCGGATACACCGGAGGATTCAGGTTATAGCTGAAGTCCAGGCGGATCGGCCCCACCGGAGTCTTATACCGCGCTCCCGCTCCCACATCATGCGAAAAATAATTGAAGTCGCACGTGCCGATGCTTCCTGAGACATCCGAACACGTCGGCCGGTTCGGCTGCTTAAACCGCAGAAAGCTCGGAAACATATCCGAAGCATTCTGAAACACGTTCCCCATATCGTGAAACAGAACGAAGTTCACGCTGTTGCCCACCAGCGGAAGCGTCGGCGGCGGCAGGCGAAACTCAAACGTATTCACAAACGCCGCAGTCCCGCCCACCGGAAATCCCGTCTGCAGATCCCGCGGCCCCGCCCCATTGATCGGAAACCCGCGCAGCGAGTTCGCCCCGCCCGCGTACAGCCGCTCCGGCAGCGGCACCGCGCTGCAGCTCGGATTGGTCGTCAACAAATCGCCTAGGCAAGCGTCGTTCCCTACATTCGGGTTCGGTCCCGATGCTCTCTCGTACCCGATCCGAGTGCTCCGCGCAAACACGTACTTCAGCTTGCCAAACTGATAGTACGTCGAGTTGGTTCCGTCGATCTTCCAGAAATCCGTCTGCGAGCCGAACTTCGACGACGCCAGAAACGTCTGCAACGTCGAGTATTGCCCCTTCACCGCGTCCAGCGGTCCCGGCGACCGCGTATCGTGAAACCACGTCAGATTCGGCCCGCCCACACGCACCGGCTGCGACAGCAGCGGAATCAGGTCCGCCGAAACCTGCAGGCTGTTCGGATCCACCTTCACCCGTCGATACAGAAAGTCGTAGATAAACGTGTCCCGTCGCCTCCACTTCTGCGTGATGCGAAAATCTCCCTGCAGCGTCGCCGCCGCAAACGTCGAAATGTCCTGGATGTTCGAATATCCGCCCGAGATCGCAGCCGAAAAATTCTTCCTCCCATAAAGATGAGGATTCTGCAGCGTCAGAATCGCCACCTGCTCCAGCAATCCGTATGACGAGTGCAGCGTCAGCGAATCGTCCGTCCCCCTCAGGTTAATTCGCGATACATCCAGCGAAATCCGCGGGCTCACTCCCGTCTTCCCCTCCTGCGAAAGTTGATTGCAGGGATTGAGCTTCAACTGGATGCACGATGCCTCCGAGATCATGCCGCTCTGCGGCGTTCCCGTCTGCGCCTCAAATCCAAAGCCATACGTCACGTTCCAACGCTTCGCCTCCGTCAACTGCAGCAGCACATTCTTCTGCGGAGCGTCCCCATCCGGATTCTGCACCGCCGCAATCACCTCATTGAACAGCGCAATGTTGTAAAGGTTCCGTTGCGTCTGCAGCAATGCCGTCTGATCCAGCGGATCGCCCGCATGCACCAGGACCTGCTGTTGCACCACCTTCGGCTTCGTATATTCCACGCCAGACAGCAGCACCCGGTTCACAAACACCTGCTGCCCCTCCGTCACATTCAGCGATACGTCGGTCTTGTCTGCCTCCTTCGCCTCCTTCGCCTGCCGTATCTCCACCTTCACCTGGTCGAACCCGTTGCTCAGGTAGTACTGCAGCACCGTATCCCGGTCGCCCGACAGCGTCACCAGCGAAAACGGCTGCCCCGACTGCGTATTCATCAATCCCTTCACCGCCTCCACGCGGCTCGCATCCACCCCGTTCAGCGTCACCTTGCCGAACTTCTGCTGCCGCCCTTCCACAATCGTGTACGTCACCGCAATCTCTCCCACCTTCAGCGGTTTGCCGTTCGCCGATTTAGCCAGGTCCTTCACCTCCGTCGTCACCGTCGCCTGGTCGAACCCGTTCGCCCGATACAGCGCCTGAATCGCAGACACATCCGCCGACACCAGTTGCGGACTGTACCGCCCGCTCCGCTGAAACGAATTCGCCTTCTGCACCTTCATCCGCTCCAGCAACAGATCGTCCGTAAAATATTTGTTCCCCTTCAAATCCACCGACGCCACCTTGTGCTTCACCCCGCGAGCGATCGAAAACACCACACTCTCCGCCGTCGTGCCCGACCCGATCACCTTCACATCCACCTTCGAATCGAAATACCCCTGCTGCAGCTCGTAATCCCGGAGATTGAACACCCCTTCGTTCAGCAGGTCGTTATCGATCGTTCCCTCCTGGTAGATCGGCAGCAGCAGATGCAGCCGGCTCTTCGAAATCTTCGCGCCCTCCACCGATACCTTCACCTCCGGCCCCTGGTTGGCATGAAATTCGTAGTTCACCTGCTTTTTCGTCTCGATGTACGTCGAATTCTGCAGCGTGACCGTCGCCTCAAGCCGGTCCTTCTTCTGATACAGCTTGCGCAGCCTGTCCAGTGCATTGCTGGTCGTATCCCGCGTCACCCGGCTGCCCTCCTTCAGCTTGGACCTCTTGCGAAACTCCTCCAGCGTCAGCCCCGCATCCGTTCCCGTCAACGCGACATTGCCCACCTTCGCCTGCGGCCCGATGGCGACCGTATACGTCACATTCACCTGGTCGCCCGCAGCATCGACCTTCGAGTCCGCCGATAAAACAGGCTCATAGTAGCCCTGCTGCTGCAGCATCTGCTTGATTCCGTCATACCCCGCCGCGATCTGCGGCTCGCTGAAAGCCGTTCCCGGCTGCAGCTTCGTCGCAAACTCCAGCAGCGACGACAACCGTTCGCTCTTCACCCCATCGATCGTCACTCGCCCCACGTAATATCGCGCCGGCCCGAAAAAAATCAGCGTCACTGCATCGCCCTGCCGCACCCCGCGAACCGAAATGTCCCGGTATCGTCCGCTGGCAAACAATCGCCGCAGACTCGCCCGCACCTGCTGCGGATCGAGCGGCATCCCCACCTTCTGCCCCAGCTCCTGCGGCAGCGTATCCGTCGCATCGAAGGTCACACCCTCAAACTGAATCTTGTCGACCTGCAACCCCTTCCAGTCCCACAATGAAGTCTTTAACCCCGCCGCATTCTCAGCCGCCGCCAAAGCCTTGTCATCCGCGGCAGTCGTCGGCGACTGCGCCGGAGTCGCCCCGCTCTGCACCGTATTCGGCGTCGTCGCCGGTGTCGAAGCCGCAGGCACCTGCCCCCCGGCCATCCCCATCCCCAGCCACACCGCTGCCGCAACCAGCCCGCACCTCAACCTCAGTGGCTTCCCCGCGCGACCTCGATGCACCTGACCCAAAAAACCACCCATCATTCCAGTTCTGCCATCGTTCCGATTGTGCCGATTTCAACTCCGCAAGTTCGAGAGTCCGCTAGTCCCGCTAGTCCCGATAGTCCAATAGAGAGCCCAGTCACTCCAGCGCCATGCGCAGCCCAACAACAAACATCCAGAGCCTGCAAACTCCCTCAGGCCCTTTTTCTTCCTAGGATGCCGGAAGCCGCTGCCATATCGACGAATTCCCTGCTCATCCGTCCCTTCCCTATACTACGAAAGAGCTGTGCCTTTTTGGCAGAACTGCATCCATCATGCCAACCCACCCCCTCATCTCCGATCTCGCCTCCCAAACCGGCATCGCCGATCGCGAACGCTACTCCCGCCAGATCCTCTTCCCCGGCATCGGCCCCGCCGGCCAGCAGCTCCTCGCCTCCGCCCACGTCGCCATCATCGGCGTCGGAGCCACCGGAGCCGCCACCGCCTCCCTCCTCGCCCGCGCCGGCGTCGGCGCCCTCACCCTCATCGACCGCGACTTCGTCGAATCCTCCAACCTCCAGCGCCAGATCCTCTTCGACGAGGCCGACGCCCGCGAATCCCTCCCCAAAGCCGAAGCCGCGCGCCGCAAGATCGCTCTCTTCAACTCCACGATCGCCGTTCACGCCCGCATCGCCGACCTCGTCCCCGCCAACATCCACGAGCTCCTCGCCCCCGCCCGCCTCACCCCCGTCGATCTGATCTTGGACGCCACCGACAACTTCGAAACCCGCTATCTCCTCAACGACTACGCCGTCCAGCAAGCCAAACCCTGGATCTACGCCGCCGCCATAGGCGCCTACGCCGCAACCATGAACATCCTCCCCAAATCGCCGGCCGGTCTTTCTACTCCCTACTCCCTACTCCCTACTCCCTGCCTTCCAACTGCCTGTCTCTCCTGCATCTTCCCCATCCCCCCCACCGGCCCCGTCGAAACCTGCGACACCGCCGGCATCCTCTCCACCGCCGTCAACCTCGCCGCCTCCATCCAGACCACCGAAGCCCTCAAGCTCCTCACCAATCAGCCCCATCTCATGCGCCGCACCCTCCTCAGTCACGATCTATGGACCAACCAGCGCAGCGAGATCAACACCTCCACCCCCAACCCCGGCTGCACCGTCTGCGGCCAGCGCATCTTCTCCCATCTAGCCGGAGAAGGCCGCCCGCACATCACCCTCTGCGGCCGCAACTCCGTCCAGATCCACGAGCACCACCGGCCCATCGACTTTCCCGCCATGCGCGACCGCCTCGCTCCTCACGGCTCAGTCCGTTTCAACAATCTGCTCCTCCGCTTCGATCACCCGCCCCACACCCTCACCCTCTTCCCCGACGGCCGCTGCCTCATCCAGGGCACCACCGACATCACCCTCGCCCGCACCCTCTACGCCCGCTTCATCGGCTCTTGAATCACACTCCTAAGTCTCTGATAACTCATCGCTCCCGGCGCAGGATTTACCGCCGTTCTTACAACCCTTCCTGCCTGTCATCCATCCAACACGCCATGCACCAAATTTCCTCTCCCCGTTTGCAGTAGGCTCAAAGCAGGCGAAAACTTATACGGTGAACGACGAACGAGTCCGGAGTCTTGCTATGGACGTCCAAGGCCTACAAATGACCCAAAATACACCCGCTCCCGGCATCTTCAAGCGCAACCCTCCCATTGCCGGAGAAGCAGAAGCAATCGAAGCAGCAAAGAACGGAGACGCCGAAGCGTTCTCCAGGCTCTATGCCCTGCACAAACGCCGCGTCTACACTCTCTGCCTCCGCATGCTCGGCAACGTCTCGGAAGCCGAGGACATGACCCAGGAAGCCTTCCTCCATCTCTTCCGCAAAATCGGCAGCTTCCGCGGTGAGTCCGCTTTCTCCACCTGGCTTCATCGTCTTACGGTAAATTTGGTGCTGATGCATCTGCGCAAGAAAGGCCTCAACCTCGTCTCCCTCGAAGAGACCATCAACCCATCCGAAGAAGACGCGCCCAAACGCGACTTCGGCAGCCGCGACCTCCAGCTCACAGGCTCCGTCGATCGCGTCGCCCTCGAGCGCGCCGTAGCCTCTCTCCCCCCCGGCTACCGCATGGTTTTTATCCTCCACGATGTCGAAGGCTTCGAGCACAATGAGATCGCCACCATGCTCGAATGCTCCACCGGCAACAGCAAGTCCCAGCTTCACAAAGCCCGTCTCAAGCTCCGCGAACTCCTCCGCCAGCCGGAACAGCCCGCCCAGCCAGCCGGAATGAACGAGGTAGCGGTATGACCCACCCCGGAATCCCGAACTTCGACACCATGACTCCTGCTGACTTTGAAAAATACCTGCCTGAGTTCTTCGCCAACGGCGACGGCCACGTCAGCACCGATCCCCGTCTCCAGAAATTCCTCCGCAACAATCCCGACTGCGCCGCCCTCGTCCGCGACCTCGAAGCCATCGCCGACCAGGCCCGCAGCCTCTTCGATCTCACCGAGCAACCCAGCGACTCCGTCTGGAGCGGCATCCAGGACAAGCTCAAAAAGGGTGATCCCGAGGGCGATGGCGGAACCATTCCCCAGACCGTTTAACCCGCAGAGTCAACACAACAGCCCAATCCCCTCGTCCTCTAGCAGCGAGCGATTGGGCCGTTTTCTTTAATTCGACCGCACCCCCTGGAACGACCCCGTCCCGCCCCGGTCATGAAACGTTCCATTGAACGTATTCCCCTGCACCACCCCATCGACCCGCGGCCCATCGATCCGCCCGCGAAACACCAGCACATCCCGCGTCTTCGTCCGCACAACCAGGTGCTGCTCATCGATCGTCCCCTGCACCCCGCCCGACTGATTCGGTCCCTTGAAGTGGCCCGTAATCACCGTCCCCTTCTGCTGCAGCTCAAGAGTCTTCGTCGAAGTCGACCCATTCGGATCCTTGCAATACAACGTCCAGTTTCCCGCGGCATTCGCCGGCTGCTGTTGCGGCGGAGGCTGCTGCCCCCTCCCAGCCTCGCCCCCAACCATCACCAGTGCGAGGCAAGCCAAAAGCAATCCATAAAAGTATCTCTTCACGCGTCCTCCTCCAATCCATGCAAACGTATCAGAAATCCTTCACCGACATCCCCGGCAAGATAAAATCCTCCCAATCGCCAAACCGCCCGCACACCATCGACCCATACCATCGCCCCACACCACCGAAAGGACACTCGCGTCCATGAAGGATTCCCCGAACGATTCCCCAAACCCTCCGCTCAAAAACCCATCCACCCCAACCCCCCTCACCCGCCGCACCCTCCTCCACAACCTGGCCCTCACCACCGCCGCCGCCACCATCGGCCTCCCCCCATTTGAACCCCGGCTCGAAGCCCAGCCCCAATACGGAGGTTCCACCGGCCAGCAGCGCGGAGAAATGGGGCGCCTCGCCGGCCAATTCCGTCAGCAGTTCCGAGTCCCCGCCACCTCCATCGCCATCTCCCGCAACGGCCAGTTCGTCTATGACCAGGCCGTAGGCATGGCCGACCACCAGCACCTCACCCAGGCCACCCAGGATTCCCTCTTCCGCATCGCCTCCCTCACCAAGCCCATCACCTCCGTCACCATCTTCACCCTCCTCGAGCAGGGCAAGCTCCGCCTCACCGACAAAGTCTTCGGCCCCTCCGCCATCTTCGGCATTAAGTACGGCAAGCCCCCCTACAAGCAATGGGTCGCCGACATCACCGTCGACCAGCTCCTCACCCACACCTGCGGCGGCTGGCCCAACGACGCCAGCGATCCCATGATGCACAACGACGGCTGGGACCACACCAAACTCATCACCGAAACCATCGCCAACCATCCCCTCACCAACCCGCCCGGAACACACTGGGCCTACTCCAACTTCGGCTACTGCATCCTCGGCCGCGTCATCGAGCAGATCACCAGCCAGCCCTACGACGCCTACGTCAAAGCCAACATCCTCGCCCCCTGCGGTATCTCCACCATGCAGATCGCCGCCAACAAAGAGAGCCAGCGCGCCCCCAACGAAGTCGTCTACACCGGCCAGTACGGCGAAGACCCCTACAAGCTCAACGTCACCCGCATGGACTCGCACGGCGGATGGATCGCCTCCTCCACCGAACTCGTCCAGTTCCTCAACCACGTCGCCGGAGCCCCCGGTATCCCCGCGCTCCTCAAACCCGGCACCATCAAAATCATGACCACCCCCGCCCCCGCCTACCCGGCAGGCGACGCCCGCTACGCCCGCGGCTGGATGGTCCGCAACAACGGCTCCGGAAACTGGTGGCACAACGGCAGCCTCCCCGGTACAACCACCATCATGGTCCGCACCCCCACCGGCTTCTGCTGGGCCGGCCTAGGCAACACCCGCACCCAACCCTCCAACGAAATCGACACCGCCCTAGACCAACTCCTATGGAACATGGTCCGCACCGTCCCTGGCTGGGGCGCCTAAAAATAGTGCAGAGGTAAGTGTCGACTGACGATGTGCAACTACAGTTCTAACTGACACAATAGCCGTTACAGAAAACCAGCTCCTCACGAACGTCAGTTGAGGACGGCTGGGTGGCCCACATTTAAAAACTGGGTGGCCCACATCCAAATCCGGGTACACCATCTTCGCGATAGTTTCATCGTCGCCGGGTGCCGGGCCATCGCGCAAAGCGCGATCCGCCTTTTTCAAACCACAATCTAAATCCCTGAGCTGCCCAAACCGGAAGGGCACGCGTTCACGCGTGCCATAAATCCGCCGCCGCAAAGCGGCCACCGCTCTGCCGAAGGGCCGGAGCGTAGTCCGAAGCCCCGAGCGAAGCCGAGGGGACTGAATTATTGCCGTTGCCCTTCGTCCGAACACAGCACGTCACCCAAACGAGCCATGCCGATCGCTCACGAACCCTCCCCAACCCGTCTACACTAGCAGCAGCGGCCAAAGGAAACCGAAGGACCACCCCATGCACCAGCCTGCGCAAATCCCAACGCTCACCGCTCCAAGCTTCTATCTCACCAGCCGCCAGCCGCTCCGCCCCGGAGCCCTCCTCCTCGCAACCGTTGCCGCATTCGCTGCTCTCTCCTCAGTCCTCTATGCCATGGAGCACAACCGAAGCGCACACTTCACCGTCAACGCCGCCAACGCCACATCCGGAGCCACCCCCGGCGACGACAAAGACGATCCCAACCAGATCGACACCATCGTCCTAGGCGATCCCGCCGACGCTCCCGTCCCCGTCCGCAAAGGCGACCACGTCAGCCCCGTTCACGCCACCATCCTCGTTCGCCTGCCCCGCTACGGCGACCAGGTCGGCCTCATCCCCGACACCCCCGCCGGCCACCTCCTCTACAACTGGCTCGCCGCCTTCAACCAGACAAGCTACCCCGCGCTTGGCAACGCTCTGCCCAATATCGCGCTCGCCTCCGCGGCCGCTTCCCAGATGGAGCTCCGTCAACAAACCGGCGGCTTCAGTCTGCTCTCCGCCAAAGAAGTCCAGCCCGGCATCCTCGTCTTCCGCCTCCGCGACCAGACACCCGCCGCGACCGAAGTCCTCGGCACCCTTCAGGTTCTTCCGAACTCCACCCCAGCCAGCATCGCGAGCTTCAGCCTACGAGCCATTTCCACAACCCGGCCAAACACCCCCACAGAACCATCCTCACCGCGATGAGTCATGCGAGCAGTTAAGAGATCCGCAAAGCGGCCACCGCTCTACCCTGAGCATCGTCGAAGGGCCGGAGCGTAGTCCGAAGGACGAAGCGACCGATATTGCCGTTGCCCTGGGCGGCGGCCCACATATTAATCCGAATGCCCCATCTTGGACGGTTTCATCGTCGCCGGGTGCGTGGGTGCCCCAGTCATGCGGTCTCATCGCATGACTGGGCCATTGCGCAAAGCGCAATCCGCCTTTCTCAAACCAAAATCCAAATCCCTAGCTGCCCAAACCGGAAGGGCACGCCTTCACCCCAGACATCAGTCTGTCGCCGGACCGGAAGGACACACGTTCACGCGCCCCACACCTTCAGTCCGCCGCCAAACCGGAAGGGCACGCATACCCGCGCCCCATACCTTCAATCCGCCGCCAAACCGGAAGGGCACGCCTTCACCCACCCCATACCTTCAATCCGCAGCCGAACCGGAAGGGCACGCATACCCGCGCCCCATATATTCAGTCCGCCGCCGAACCAAGGGCACACGTTCACCCGTGCCATAAATCCGCCGCCGAACCAAGGGCACACGTTCACGCGCCCCATATCTTCAGTCCGCAGCCGAACCGGAAGGGCACGCCTTCACGCGTGCCATAAAAAGCCGCCGCGAAGCGGCCACCGCTCTGCCGAAGGCCGGAGCGAAGTCCG
>DATAVY010000283.1:0-23956 GCA_036267495.1 Edaphobacter sp. | reverse complement strand
CTATGACTGGTACACCATTCCCGATTATTCTCACGGTTTTCTTATTCCACTCTTCGCGGCATTCCTTATCTGGGACAAAAGGAAGACCCTGAACGCTACTCCTATCAGGCAGACCTGGTCGGGAATAATCCTGGTGGTATTGTCCATTGCAGTGCTGATTCTCGGCGTCTATGGGGTCGAGCTGTTTACCGCCCGCATGTCCTTCATTTTCTTGTTGGCTGGCCTGATCTGGACGTTCTTCGGATGGGCAATGCTCAAAGAGCTTCGATTCGCTCTTCTGGTACTCGTCCTCGCCATTCCCTTTCCTGCCATCGTCTTCAACCACATCACTTTTCCGCTTCAGCTGCTGGCGTCAAGAGTCGCCAGCGACATCCTTCCGGTGCTGGGTGTTCCCACACTCCATGAAGGCAATGTGATCGAGCTTCCGATCATGAAACTTGAGGTGGCCGAGGCATGCAGCGGCATCCACTCTCTGATGAGTCTGTTCACGCTTGCCGTCTTCTATGGCTACTTCCTGGAGAAGACCACCAGGCGCCGCGTCCTTCTCGCGCTGGCCAGCATTCCGATCGCTGTGGCTGCCAATGTCGTCCGCATTGTGGGCACCGGGCTCTGCGTCCAGTATTGGGATCCCAGTAAGGCGCTCGGCTTCTTCCACGAGTTCTCCGGATGGGTCATGTTTGTGGTCTCGCTCGTCTGTCTTCTCCTGGTCCACCGCGCCATGCGGTTCTTCTCTCCCGCAAAGGCGGTGACCTCATGAAATCTCCCCGGTTCTGGATCGTCATCTTACTTCTCTGCTCCACCATTTTTGTGCTTCAGAGCCGCGGAGATGTGGATCAGGTGCCTTACAGCCAGCCTCTCAGCCTGATGCCTCAGAGCTTCGGCGCATGGACCTCGCGTGACATTCCCCTCACCGATGACACCCTGGCTGTGCTCGGCAAAGGCGATTTCCTCAATCGCATTTATACTTTTCAGCCACAGCCCGGGGAAGCCGCACAACCTCTAATCAGCCTCTTCATTGGCTATTTCGCCAGTCAAAGGACCGGGCAGACGATGCACTCACCGCAAAACTGCCTTCCAGGTGCCGGCTGGAGTTTTGATTCGAAGGAATACACGGAGATTCAGGACATCAACGGCAAGAAATACAAAGTTGGCGAATA
This sequence comes from Edaphobacter sp., assembly GCA_036267495.1. Lineage (GTDB taxonomy): Bacteria > Acidobacteriota > Terriglobia > Terriglobales > Acidobacteriaceae > Edaphobacter. The sequence continues at coordinate 22,799 of DATAVY010000283.1, read as the reverse complement.
CGTCATCAGCAACGGAGAGACCAAGCAGTTTGTCATCTACTGGTACCAGGCGCACGGCCGGAGCATTCCCAACGAATATGTCGCCAAGGGATACATGGTTGCCGATGCCATCCGGATGAACCGGACAGATGGCGCTCTGGTCAGGGTTATCACCCAGGTCATGCCTTCGGAATCTCTCGAGAGCGCGAAGGCTCGCGCCATTCATTTCACTCAGCAAATGGCTCCCGATCTGCCGCGGTTCATTCCGAACTAAAATTGAATGATCCGGCAACCGTACACACGTTGTGTCAGTGTCGCGACACGTAAGAAGCAATAGGATCACAATAGGAAGAACACGCGTTCGTTCGATCGATAATTGAGGAAATTGGCATGAGAATTTCACAAGCCCCATCCGCATTTCGCATTTCAGCTGTCCTGGCAGTGTCGCTTGCACTTGGTCTCAGCGTCGGTTGTCATCGCGACCCCAACAAGGAAAAGCAGCGATATCTCGAAAGCGGAAAGCGCTATGCCGGCCAGGGCAAGCTTATGGAGGCAAGGATCCAGTTCACGAACGCGCTGAAGATCGACCGCAACTACGCGGATGCCCATTACCAGCTCTCTAAAATCTTCATGAAACAGGGATCGGTGATGCCTGCCTATGCGGAGCTGATGCGCACTGTCGATCTCCAGCCCGGCAATATTCCGGCGCGCATCGACCTCGGCAACATGCTCGTTGCAGGCAAACAGCCGGATCGTGCCACCGAGCAGGCCAACGCCGTTCTGGCTCTCGATCCGAATAACGCCGACGCGCATGCCGTGCTCTCCAGCGTCGCGGCATCCAAAGGGAACCGCGCCGAGGCGCTTGCGCAGATTCAGAAGGCCCTGGAGATCGATCCCAATCGCGCGACGTTCCACGCGTCGCTCGGCTTTCTGCAGAGCGGCGATCCCTCCACCGCGGCTGCAGGTGAAGACCAGCTGCGCAAGGCGGTTACGCTGGACAGCAAAAATATAACCGCGCATCTCGTCCTCGCCTCACTCCTGCAAAGGAAGGGTGACCTTCAGGGCGCTGAAGACCAGATGAAGGCCGCCATCGCAGCCGACCCGAAGAATGTTACCGCGCGGGCCAGCCTGGCCGAACTCTATATGCGCCAGAATGACACTGCCAAGGCAGAGGCCACACTCCACCAGGCCGCGGAAGACCTGTCCGATTCCGAAAGCGGCGCGGGCATGCTCGCTACCTACTACATCCGTGTCAATCAACTCGGTCCTGGAACAGCCGCCTACGCCGACCTCGTCGCCAAATACCCCAAAAGCACACCGCTCAAGGTCGCCTATCTTCGCCTTCTGATCCTGAACAAGGATCTTCCGAAGGCCAGATCCATTGGAACCGAGCTCGCGAAGACCGATCCCAATGTTCCGGAGGTTGCCGTTCTCAATGGAATGCTTCTGCTCAACGATGGCAAGACAAACGAAGCATTCACCGGGTTGCAGAAGGCAGCCAAAGCCAATCCCGACAGCCTCGTGGTTAAGATCTGGCTGGGCCGCGCTGCACGCGCCAAAGGGGACTTGACGCTGGCTCAGCAGAGCTTCCGGGATGCGGTGAAGCTCAACCCGCGCAGCCTCGAAGCGCAATCCGGACTGGCCGAAATCTCCGTCGACACGAGAGATTTCAGCGGGCTTGAACAGATTGCCAACTCGACGATCGCAATCAATCCGCAATATGCCAATGCCTACATCTGGCGCGGTATGTCCGAGGGCAACAAGAAAGAGTTCGACAAGGCGGACGCCGATTTCCGTCAGGCCATCAAGCTCGATCCGAAAAATTCTTCAGGCTATCTGGAACTTGCGCAACTGCGACTGCTTCAGCAGAAGGTGCCTGAAGCCAAGACTCTGCTCCAGCAGGCGCTTGACCTTAGTCCCAGCAACTCACGTGCTCTCCGATTCCTTGCCGCCGCTCTCGTCTCCGAAAAGCAGCCTGCCCAGGCCGTCAGCCTGGTTCAGGCGCAGATCGCCAAGTCGCCGCAGAACTCCGACATGTACGATCTGCTTGCCGATCTGCAGCTGGCCACCGGAGACCCCAACGGAGCGCTTTCCTCCGCAGAGAAGGCGATGCAGATCAATCCCGCCGATGGTGCGGCCATCATTGCCTACAGCCGCGCCGAGGTCAGCACCGGCGATCCCGGCAAAGCAATCGCCAAGTGGCAGCAGTGGACCAAAGATCATCCAACGGATGTGCGCGGTTTCACCCTGCTGGGCACCCTCCAGGAGTCGCAGGGCGATCGTAACGGAGCCATGGACAACTATAAAAAAGCCCTCGCACTCCAGCCGGAATCGCCCGTCGCCGCCAACAATCTCGCCTTTCTCATGGTCGAAACCGGTCAGAACCTCGATGTCGCCCTCTCTCTCGCTCAGACCGCCCGCCGCGCCATGCCAACTTCGCCAAGCAGCGCCGATACCCTGGCCTGGATCTACTATCAAAAAGGGAACTACCAGTCCGCGCGCGACCTGCTCGAAGATGCGATCAAGACTGCGCCGAACGACGCCGCCATCCACTATCACCTGGGCATGACGTATGCGAAGCTGGCGAATAGCACGGACGCCGTCACGCACCTCAAAAAGGCAGCCGCCCTGGCGCCCAATACGCAGACCGCAAAGGATGCCGACAAGGAGCTTGCACTTCTAGGCTAAAAATGGGACTTTAGTAAGCTCTTTTCAGTCAGCGGAGCGATTGGAGGGAGACGCTTGTTGCGAGAGCAGTTGGGCGTAAGTCATCGTGATCTGCCGCATCATTGCGTCGGTCGTGAACTTTTCTGCCGCCAGCTTTTTCCCCGCCGCTCCCATCGCCTGAGCCTTCAAAGGATCGGACAGCAATTGAACGATCGCCGCGGCCATTGCGGCAGCATTTTCTGACGGAACGACGAAACCATTGACTCCATCTTTAACCGCCTCGGCATTTCCACCGACATCAGTTGCAACAATGGGAAGAGAGGCGGCCATCGCCTCGACAATGGCATTCGAGAACCCTTCACTGCGCGACGGAAGAACGAAAACGTCTGCTGAAGCGAGATGTTTCCGCAGATCAGTGATACCTCCGGCAAAATGAAAGTTTGCAGATAGGTCCAGATCGCGAACAAGAGTTTGCAACTCCTCGAAATATGCGGGCTCCAGCACCTCGCCGGCAATATTGAACGAGACGCGGGGAAACTGCTTGATAACGGAGGCAGCAGCTTCGATCAAAACGTCGTGTCCCTTCACCCGGCGAATATTGCCAACCGTCGTCACGACGAAGTTGCCCGTACATCGGTCTGCGCTTTGATTCGACCGGGCGATGGCATCCCATTCTGCAAGGTCAAGACCGTTGTAAACCGTTTGGACGCGGGGCGCCTCAATTCGGTCCACCTCGATACAGTGCCGCCGCACCTGTTCCGAGACGGCAAAGACTTTATCGGGAACGCCGGCCATCAGCCGGTAAGCGGCATGATGTTTGCGGTCTCTGAGAATTCCCATGTCTCTGCGGCTCCAGATTAGCTTTGCATTAGACATGATCTTGGTTATAAAGCCCGCCCAGAGATCGGAGCTCTCAAAAAATGTTTGAACGATTTGAATTTTTTGCCGCTTGAGAAATCGTTTCAGATCGAAGGCGGCCCGCAACGCTGTGAGATCGTAGGTGCGCTGCAAAGGCAACAAGTAAATCGGGCAGGGCGGCGACTGAAGACCAGGACTTTCAGGGGTAGCGGAAAAAGTCAGAATCGAGGCGCGATATCCATATTGAGGAAGCAGCGCCGCAAGCCGCAGCACAATACGTTCTCCCCCGCCAAGTGTGTTCGAAAACTGATCGAGCACGAGCAGCACATGAGGCAGCATCAGGTCATCTTTGCTTTCATGGCTCGACGCATTCAGCGATAAGGCTGTGATCCTACTCATGTATCTACTTTCAAGCGCGAATCGCAAGAACAGATTCACTGCGGCAGATAGGGCCGCCCTTTATCTGTAAACCATATATGGATTGACGGCGACGGCTGAATCGACAATTGAGCTGGGTGCTGTCACCGGTTCGGTCTCGGACAGTTGAAGCGCCCGAATCGCAGTTCCAACCAGCGCCCATAGCAAACCGGTGATTTCGAGATAGGTCCATCGATCGCCGAAGAAGTTTGCGATGATACAGGCAGTGATTGCAAGAAGAAGTCCAAGACCGAAACCTCGATAGAGGGGATCCTCGGCCTTCTTGAAGAGACGGTATGACACTGACAGCATCTGCTGAAGCATCACGAGAACGATAATCATTCCGACGATACCGGTCTCTACCAGCACCTTGACGTACCAGTTGTGCGTGTCCCGAAGATTGTCCACATGGTTCTTCTCTTGATAGGTTGCAAAACCCGTACCCAGGATCGGATTGCTGAGAATGGAAGTCTCCGCAGCCTCCCATAGTCTGACGCGTTCATTGGCCGACGCCTCGAGCTGTCCATTTGCGTTTTCGGTCATGTTGACGCGCTCACGCACAGGAGCCGGCACAACGACTTGCCACGTGAACAGGAACACAGCCGCTACCACCAGGAGCTTTCGGCTTTTTAAAGCACCGAGAACGAACACGCTGACGAGTATCGCCCCGTAAGCTCCACGGGAGAATGTGTACATGGTCGCAAAGATCGTCAGCCCAACCAGTCCATAGCAGATCAGCTTGTACTTCTTTCTTTTGACAAACTGCACCACGCCCCAGAAAAACATGGCGAACTGAGCGAGAAAAGCTGCGGTCTGGTTCGAGCCATAACCCAGAGGACCGGCGTCTCGTTTGTTTTCGTCAAATGATCCCCAGCTTCTTGACATACTCTCGAGCAAACAGCTTCTGTCGATGAACAGAAGAGTGACGGCCGTAATGAGGACGACCGTTCTCACCGCTTTCCGGTCTTCCACGACTAAACTGGCCGCTACGAAGGTCAACGGTATCAGCATGTAGTCTTTCCATATCGCGAAATTGTCATTGGAAAGCCAGAGCGGAGCCGGGGCATTCCCAAGCGCCGCGCCGTACCACATCGAGATGTAGAGGAATATCCCGAAAATTAACCAGACTACATAGAGCTTCGATCTGGGAAGACGCTTCCCTCGCAAAAAAGCGCCGATAATGACGGCAACGATCAGTATTGTCAATACGCTATTGCCAAGCGGATAGTCCAGGAAGTGGTCCCGCATCGTGCGGTACGGTAGAAATGGAAGGATGTAATAGAAGCCGAGAAGAGGACGCCCCGTCAGCGACAGGATGCACATCACCCAGAAGCCCAGATAAGCGATCAGCGGAACGTAATGTATGAGCCCTAATCCCACGATGCAACCCTCATCCCATCGGCAACTTGTCGCGGCAATCTTTTGCAGACAGACAGAATCATCTTACTAAAGCCACACCTTTTTTCGTCCTGCCGCAAAGTTGTAGAACGCCAGCGCCGCGGCCGCGTTAAGCATCACAAACGTACTGGCAATACCGATCGGCTTAAATTGTTTGACGGACGGAATCAACGTCCCGAAGAGGGCGGAAAGATAAAAAAGCGCCTGGAGCCAGAAAATCGTTCGATAAAGCGGCCCCCCGGCAGCCGCCGACGCCATCAGCATCAAAAGCAACAACAGGGGAACCAGGAGCCGTAGTAGCTTGTGGCTGACAAACCGAAACAGCAGTGGATTCGCCGCCGAGAACATCCACGGCGCTAGCCGAAGCAGCTGATAGTTTCCCGTCAGCGTGCGCACCTTGCGGGAAAATTCCTTGCCCTTCGCGCCGAAGAGCCGGTCACGCGCAATCGCCGAAGGCTGAAAGACAACTCTCTTGCCCACGCGCGCGACATTCATCGGCACGAAGACGTCGTCGAGGATCGTTCCTGCCGGAATTTCGGTATAGAGCTCGCGACGAATCGCGTAGATCGCTCCCGTCACTCCCACGACCGAGCCTGAGGCAGACTCGAGTTTTCGCACAATCTTTTCCATCTTCCAGTAAATTCCAAGCGCGTCTTCCGGCTTGCCTTCCGGAGATTCGAGCAGCAACTCTCCGCTGACCGCACCTACCGCCGGATCGGCGAAGCAGGCAGTCAATTCGCGGATCGCGCTGGGTTCGACAAACTGACGCGCATCGAGAAAGACCAGTATCTCCCCAGTGGCTTGCTTGACTGCTTCATTTAAAGTTCGCGCTTTCCCGTTCGGCTCATCGAGAATGACGGAGACAATACCCGATGCTTGTTCTTGCAGAATGCCGGCAGTTCGATCGGTTGAGCCGTCGGAGGCAATGACGATCTGAAGCAACTCCGGCGGATAATCCAGCAGGCGAAGGTTCTTGAGCTTGGCGGGTAAATTCGCTTCTTCGTTCCGGGCGGCAATGATAACCGAAACGCTCGGAGTGAACGGGGCTTTCCGAATGGGCCGCCTGCGCATACGAACGCAGAACCAAAGCCAGACGGCATAACCGAAGTAGGCATAACCGATCAGCGCAAGGCATAACCAGAAGAGAAGCTTCATTAGTATTCTCCAGTTCTGGAACATGACGCCGGACACGGAACCAGCGACACGAAAGTCTCACGATTGCAATGATCGAAACCAAACTCTCGCGGACACTTCCTCAGTTCATCATCCGCAAAGCTTTCGCCATGCGCTTATCAGGAACTGTTCAGCCCTATGATACCCGCTATGATACGCGGAAAGTCAGCGCGCCAGTCATCGTGAACCTCACACCCAGGTGGTATTAAGGCCCTCGCCTCGGGATTGCTGCCGAGCAATCCGGCTTTGCCCGACGCGGTCAAGAATGAGTCACAACAGTGTCAGCGCCGATCCTTCGGCCCTTATCGGTATCTCTCAGGCATCCACCCTCCCTGGTGAGATAGACAAACTCTCCTTGCGACCACTCGATGTCAAAGCCACTGGTCGCGGAGTAGAAGCTTCGATTGCACCCAGGCTTCATATGCTCATGAAGCTCAATAATCAAAGAGTCGACCCGATTGATCCACGAAGAGGAGTTACGAAATACTTCCAGTTCAGCGCCCTCAATATCCATCTTAAGAATGCTGATCTCTTGCACGTTGTAGCGATCGAGAATCATGTCCACCGTCATGCCCTCGACCTTTTGCTGCCCCGAACTGGGGGACACCTGACCATTGGGCGAAGACTCGATCATAAAACCCCAGTTTCCCAACCCACGGTCAACTACTTCGACTTCCGCTCGTTCACTCCAGAGCGCGCCGAGAACAGGCTGAACATTCGGATAGGGTTCGACATTCTTCAACAGAACCTCGAAATTTTCTTTTTCCGGTTCAATCGCGAGAATCCGGGCATTCGGGAATTGGTTCGCGAAGTACACCGACGCAAGCCCGATGTTCGCTCCCGCATCGACAATGAATTCGGGATCCCGATTCACGTCGAACTTGTATTCGTTTCTCATAAATATCTGTGCGAACACCCGAACGTCCGAGGAAGGAACACGAAGATAAACCGGAGATCGAAGGCCGAACTCCTTTACCTCCAATAGGACTGGTTTTCCCTTCAACTTCCCTTTTAGGATGCCTATCGGACCGCGAAGGCCAAATATACGTTGGTATCGTTTCAATACCTTTAGCCTTCCTGCCATCCGATCATCCTTTCGAATCAAAAACGGTTACAAGACCGCAAAGGTGCGGATTTCTTGGTCGAATCCACGCATCAACCCCGTCGGAAGTCTTATGATAGCATCCGCTTGGCTCTCTCCTTGTGAGAGGAGAAGACAGTTTTGCCTCGGCAAATATCGCAATTCAAGTGGAGATTTCAGTGCCGATCTTGTCGAACCATTGAATTTATCCGGAAGCTATCTCCAGGAATGCTTCGGGATCGCGAGCCAGAAAACACCGATCATCATAAAGGATTCTAAAGAGCAACGGTCTGCATCTTTTGTGGTGCTAAATCGGCAATTGCGACGAAGCAACGCTCTTCCTACTACGCTAAACTTAGCCATAGATTCAATGCTCAAGATGTCGGGATCGGACAGCGGTTCGCAGCGACGCAAGTTAGAACCTGCATACCCTCATTTCCAAGACATCGGCTTGAGTCCGAAATTCAAGGTTGGCGCCAATGTCGGGGAAAAAACGGTTTGCGGTCAATGTAGGAATGAATTGGGTGTCCATGGCGGTAAACATGGTCGTCCCATTTTTTCTGATGCCGTTTGTCGTTCGGCACCTCGGCCCAGTCGGGTATGGCGTCTGGATTCTCGCAGTTTCGACTGTCTCCTATCTGAATCTCCTGGATCTGGGTCTGCGCAGTGCCATTATCCGGTTCATATCGAAGAGCGCGACAGAAGGAAACGTCGTTGAAGCGCAAAAGACCATTGGAGCTGCTCTCTGGTTCCGTTTGCTGATCGCGGCAGGTGTTGCGTGCCTAAGCATTGGGCTGGCTCTCCTGTTTCCGCATCTGTTCAAAGTTCCGTATGAGTTGCAGCGTGCTTCGCAAATTACAGTCCTGATGTGCGCACTCGGAGTTGCCGTCACATTGCTCTCGGGAGTCTTTGGCGGAGTGCTCTCCGGGGTAAATCGCTTTGACGTCACAAGCTCCATCACCGTAGTACAGACCGTCGTGCGAGCCATGGGATATGTGCTGATTCTTCGCAGCAGTTACATTGGCCACTCGGAGAGCAAGGGTCTGGTAGCGCTTGCATATTGGGAGTTCACTGTCATACTGCTGTCCGGCTTATTGACCTGGTTTGCGGCCATGAAAATTTACCCTCCATGCCGCATACGCATCACTCGGCCGGAGTTCGCGACGCTGAAGATGATCTGGTCTTACAGCTTCAAGACTTTCATCATCATCATCGCGGTACAGATCGTCTTCTACACCGACAACATAGTCGTCGGCGCATTCTTGTCAGTTGGCGCAGTCACCCTGTATTCCATTGCCGGCAGCCTGGCTTTGTATGCAGGACAGGTCTCTACTGCCATGGGATCAACCTTCATCCCGATGGCGAGCGGAATGGACGCCACAGGGCAGACAAAGAACCTGCAACGGCTTCTTCTGCGCGGCTCCCAGGCAGCATTAGGACTGATGTTGCCCATTGGAATCACCCTGCTGCTAAGAGGAAAAACATTCATCGGCCTGTGGATGGGACCGCAATATAGCGAAACTTCCGGTACGATCCTTCAAATACTTCTCATTAGCCAGTTCTTCACCATCGCTAACTCCACTGCGGGGCAGATCGCATATGGAGTCGACAAGCACAAATCCGTAGCAACCTCGGCAGCTATTGAAGCCGTCTTCAACCTGAGTTTGAGCCTGATTCTCGTGAAGACAATCGGACTGTATGGAGTCGCCTGGGGCACATCGATCTCGATGTCGGTCGTTCACTTGATCTTCTGGCCAAGGTATGTGAAGAGGGAGCTGGGGATTCCCATACGAACCTACCTTTGGGAGGGTTGGATCAAGATCACTTTGTGCGCCGTTCCTTTCGCCATAACCTGCGTTCTAGTAGACCGCTACCTCCACGTCAGTTCGCTGGTGAGCTTTTTCGCTCAGGTGATGCTCACCTTGCCCGTATATGTCCTGGGGGTCCTGATTGTCTTCCATAAGCCGGTTCTGAATGCGTTCCGAAGATGGCAGGCGTCACGGATGGTAACTCATGGTATGGCGTAATCGAAGCAGCTTCAATTGTGCGCACTCCGGCTATGCCTTTCTATAACGCGCGCGACCCATCGAGGCATTCGCCGATGCGCATGGTACGGTCCCGTTCGGTTCAGCCAACCATCCCACATGCCGCAGAGAATTGCCTGTCGCGACGCCTCCGCATCAACCAGATTCATATGTCGCAACTGCAGCTGGTAGGCCCACCACAGCGGCTTCAGTCTCGCTCGAAATCCAGCATATTTTTTCCAGAAACGAATTTCATTGCGGGCAACGTAGTACCAGAAGTGCGGCTTGACATCCTCGGGATGGGGCGTGGGAAATTTTTCGCTGTGAAATACGACGGAAGAGAAATCGACGGCATTGCGAAAACCCGCTTGATTGCTTCTCATCGAGAAGTCGATATCCTCCCAATAGGCAAAAAAAACATCGTCCAGCTTGCCAATTCTTCGTATTAATTCCGCTCGTACCAGAAGCGCAGTCCCAAGAAGAACAACCTGACTGGAATGCTCGGCAACCCACTTTTTCCCGGTTTCGATCTCTCGCGTCATCTTGCAGCCCGGCAGTTCGGCATTGTAAAAACCGCCGGCATAGATCAGTGTTGACGGTCGTTGCAGCGATGCGAGAAGAGGGGATATCAGGCCGATCGTCGCATCTGTTTCCGCCAAACGAACGAGAGAAGACAAAGTGCCGGCCTCTGTGATCGCATCACTGTTCAGTAGCCAGACGTAATCGGCACCGTGTGCGAGTGCCCAGTCAAAACCGAGATTGCACCCCCCGGTAAATCCAAGGTTCTCCTCGGACCTGATGAGTTGTACGCGTGCATCCTCAATCTGAGACAGTTTCCCGGCAGAATCATCCGTCGAACCGTTATCGACGATTACAAGGTGGTAATTCGGATAGTCCATCTTCAATACAGATTCGACTGCTGCCAGAGTATCGTCAGCTGAATTCCAATTAAGAATAACGATGACGACGCGCTTGGCGTCTGAATGTCCTGTCGCAGATAAATTGTGAGAGGACGGCACGGAGGACTCCTTCGTACGCAATTGTTTGAGAACTGCCAATGGCACGACATAACAGAATCAGCGAACTGGCCGGCGAGTCTTGGTCAGAACTGGTCCATGAGACCCTCACGGCATCTGCGTACCGGCCACCAGTATCTGAGGTCCATGCGAAAGTTCCGTAATCGGATATAGAACATGTGCAAAACGATGCGATAACGTCGCCAGGGGACAACCGTTCCCCAAAGAGGCCATCGCAACAGCGACTCGATGGCATACTCCCAGTACCGTTCGTTCTTGGCTTCACGCATCGCAAAAGCAACATCGAAGTAGAATCGCGCTTCAATCCTGCGTTTCCACATCATCTTTTTCAGGCCAGTTATATCGTCCAGGAGAAGATGGTCCAATAACTCCAATTTCGCGTCTGCCATTGGCATAAAATTTCTGCTGGCGTTGTTTTCCCACCACCGGTACATTGTCAGATTTTCGGGAACTTCCTGGAACGCGGCGGCAGAGTATCGACGTATAAGGCGAAACCACAGATCCCAGTCTTCAGGAAAATAGCGGCGTGTCACTCTCTTGAAGCCACCGACTTCTTCAAGAGCCGAACGCCGCACGATACATGTGGAGGGCAAAATGGGTTGGCGGTATCGGAGAGCCGGCCACAGATCCCTGGCAGGAAACGCGGGCATCTCCATGGTCGTGCCATCTGTGTACAAATAAGCAAACCCCGTGTAAACAGAGATCAATTGCGGGTTTGCTTCGATCGCAGCGATTTGCAGCTCGAGTTTTCTGGGAGACATTAGATCGTCCGCATCGAGAAACGCGATCCAATCGCCCGTGGCTTCGTGAATTGCCGTGTTTCTGGCGCCCGATATCCCCTGGTTCTGTTGCTTGATATAGCGGATGCGATCGCCAAAAGAACGAACAACGGATTCAGTTCCGTCCTTTGATCCGTCATCGACAACAATAACTTCGTATGGCTGAACCGTTTGCGCCAAAACGCTTGCGATGGTTTCGCCCAGATAAAGTTCAGCGTTATACGCGGGAATGACTACTGTGACTTTCGTCCTCACAATGGCAAAGGACCTTCCTGACCGCGGAACAAATATGTCCCTTTAATTTTTCAAGAAGCTCGTTGACAACGCAAACTGTAACCAGCCTAACGTAATTCCTTTGCAACATGTTAACAAGTCAGGTTCTGAACACGTCCGGTGACCCCTGGCTGTAAGACTGATCGATCTTTCCGTCCTCGCAGCGGATGGTGGCTGACTGATAAGATCAGCTAAGCCGGGATAGAAATCCGCAATCGCCAGGGGTCTTCGGGCATTCAGCATGTCTAAATTTTCTGAAGATATCGCACGTTACAAATCTATGGGCCACACGGGAAGGCGCCTTTTGCTGGACCCTGCGGTCTGGGCGATCTCAATCTATCGATTCGGCAATTGGCTCTATACCGAAAAACCTTTCATTCTGCTCCGGATACCATTGAAGATTGTTTACTTTTTGGCATACAAATTTTCCGAGCTGGTGATGGAGATGTGCCTGGACCCCCAGGCGACGATCGGCGGCGGTCTTTTCATTGCCCACATTGGCGGAATTCATATCAACCCTCAGGCGGTCGTGGGAAGCAATTGCGACATCGCCCATCGCGTAACCATTGGCGCATCGGCGATGGGCCGCCAGGGATGTCCTACGGTTGGCAACAATGTTTATATCGGCACCGGCGCAACATTGGTCGGGAAAATCAAGATCGGCAATGGGGCAAAGATCGCAGCCAATACTCTGGTTATCAGCAACATCCCCGACGGCGCCACGGTGATGGGCGTACCCGGGCAAATCATTATGCGCCCTCCCAGGACCGCCGCGACTGCTGTACTGGCTGGAGTGGAGAGCATGAATGCAAAGTGAATCAGAGCGTCAGGAGTTGCGACGCAACATCAAAGATTCCGTATCAAAGCAGGACGCGAGTGCTGCGGTCCACCACGCACGCAGACTTCTTGGCGCATCCGGTAAGCCCGCGGATGTCATGTTTTGCGCCTCCGCTTTCACGAGCATCGCTGACGCTCTTGCTCGCCAACCCGGAGCCAGACGGCTGAAGACACACGTGGTCCGTTCGGTGACCATCGAGCCAATGCTTCCTTTCTTTGTAACTGAGGCGGCGCTGTCGAACTTCGTTCTCGATCTGCAGGTGGGCGGTTATGGCTCGTATGTCGATGAGTTGCTCAATCCACACAGCGGGCTTGCGAAGTTCAAGCCTGACGTCCTCGTTGTTCTGCTCGATCTGGAAGATATCGCAGGCCGGCTGCCGGAGCTCTGCGCCGACGGTCTCGGTCACGGAGTAGAGACGGAGATCGAAAAATCTCTGGCACAAATCGCACAGCTGCTGAAGAGTTTTCGCTCCGGCAGTTCCGCCAAAATTATCTTCCAGGGATTCGTCGTCCCCGACTTGACCTCGCTGGGAGACGTCGGCGATGCGAATCTACCGCGTAGCCTCACAACCGCGGTGCACCAGTTGAATCAGGGTCTTGCCGCACTATGCCGCACCGTCTCCGATTGTGTTTTTTTCGATGTGGATCATCTTGCAGCCCGCCATGGACGAGCCAGCTGGCGTGATGCCCGGATGTTTCTTGCCTCGCGTCTGCCCGTCGCCGCTGCCTCGTTCACCATCTATGCGCGCGGACTGATTCGCTCGCTCTCAGCTCTGTACCGGGCGCCTCGCAAGGTGTTGTGCACCGATCTCGACAACACGCTGTGGGGAGGAGTTCTTGGAGAAGAAGGACCCGACGGGATCTCCACCGGCAGTGCATTTCCAGGAAACTGCTATCTCGAATATCAGAAATATCTCAAGCAATTGTCCGCTCGCGGCATTCTGCTTGCCATTGCATCCAAAAATAATGAGGCAGATGTACGAGAAGCGTTTCAGATTCGCGCAGCCGACCTCGGATTGAGCCTGGACGACTTTGTCGCGACCAAAATCAGCTGGAGCGAAAAATCGGAGTCGATTCGCGAACTCGCAAAAGAACTCTCTCTCGGCCTCGACTCCTTTGTCTTCGTCGACGATAACCCCGTCGAATGCGAAGCGATCCGCCGCCAGTTGCCCGAGGTGGCTGTCCTGGGCGCGCCTGTCGACGAGCCTTGGAAGCTGGTCGAACTGCTGTCGCGACAAACCTTCTTCGACGCTTCGGTCGTTACCGACGATGACGTCAATCGCCTGAACGAGTACAAGGCGCAGTCGCAGCGGGCGGAATTGGCCGGCGCCGCCAGCAGCCGCGACGAATTTCTTGCGTCCCTTGGGATCGTCTGCACCTTTCTCAGCGCTCTGGACGCGCCGCTCGCGCGATCGGTGCAGCTGCTTGCCAAAACAAATCAGTTCAATCTCACCACGCGACGCCGTTCTGCGGCGGAAATCGAGGAATTTGCAACCCGCCCGGGAGGTCAGGCGATCGCCATTCGCGTACGCGACCGCTTCGGTGATGCAGGCGTCGTTGGCTTGGCGCTCGCACATACAACGGGTGATTCCTGCTACATCGATTCGCTGCTATTATCGTGTCGAGTGATCGGTCGCGGCATCGAAACCGCACTGTTGGCGCATCTCGCGAAGAACGCCCGAAGAGCAGGCGCCAAATATCTGATCGGCGAGTTTATCGCGACGAAGAAGAACGCTCCCTGCGCGGATTTCTACTCCGAACACGGCTTTGTGAAAGACACGTCGCCGAGAGATGCTCAAACCGACTCAGTCTTTTATCGGCTCGAACTGATTACTTCAGCTCCCATGAATCCCCCGTGGCTAACCCTGGAAGGAAATGAATCGAATGAGCTCTCAGCAAGTGCCGTTATCGCTTCGTGACATTCTCGCCGACATTCTGGAGATCCCACCCGATGAAGTCACGCCTGAAACCGGCGTCGGAACCGTAGAGAGCTGGGATTCCTTTCGCCATCTGCAGGCAATCCTCGCGATTGAAGGGGAATATGGGGTGCAGTTCGATCCGCAACGGATCGCCGACTTGACCACCGTCGCGCTGATCCAATCGGAGCTGGAAGCGAAGGGAGTCGCGCTTTGACGCCTGACGAACTCGGGTTCAAACTTCGACACGTAGGCGTGGCAGTTCCCTCTCTCGGACCGGCCGCCGACACGCTTTCAACTCTCTTCGGCTATCGCGTCATCTCCGGACCATTTGACGATCCCATTCAAAAGGTCAGCGTCAGCTTTCTCACGCAGTCGGATAGCGACATAGCCGAGATCGAACTGATCGCCCCGCTCGGCGAAGATTCTCCTATCACCTCTACACTCGCGAAGAGTGGAGGCGGAGCCTACCACCTCTGCTTTGAGACCACGGACATCGAACAGGCGCTGGTGCACGCAAAGAACAACGGCTGCATCGTCGTAAGTCCGCCCGTCCCTGCCGTAGCGTTCGACGGCCGCAGGATTGCCTGGATCTACACCCGGTCCCGCCAGCTATTCGAACTGGTCGAAGCCCAAGGTTAATCGATCTGGATATCTGTATGATTCAGCCAATGCAACCGAATTTGTTTGCGAGAAGGATATCTCTCGTTGAATTGAGATCAACCCCGTGACTCAGCCTTCACGAAGGCTTTATCTTCTCTACCACGAGCTGCGGTCGAGCAGAAGCAGCTACTCGTACGCCCTGGAAACGGCCGAGTTCGAGAAACAGATCCAGCTCTTTCTCAGGCTGCGGGAGAATGGGCAATCGGCACTGCAGCCCGAAATTACCTTCGATGATGGGCATATCTCCAACTTCGAATTCGCGCTTCCGATTCTGCAAGCGCACACGATCAAGGCATGGTTCTTCATAACCGTAGGTTGGACCGGCCGAAAGCCAGGCTACATGGGCTGGCGGGAGTTGCGTGCGCTCCATCAGGCCGGACAGCACATCGGCGCGCATGGATGGACCCACACTCTCCTCACCCATTGCAGCGCCAGGAGGTTGCACAGCGAGCTCGTCGACGCCCGGCTGACCCTCGAGGATAAGCTGGGAACATCGGTCACAACCATGTCTCTCCCTGGCGGACGCTATGACCGGCATGTCCTCACAGCGTGCCAGGAGGCAGGCTATAAGCAAATCTTCACCTCCATTCCAAAACCCGAACCGGAACCCACAGGCTTGACCGTTGGCCGCCTGAATATCCGCGGAGACATGTCGCTCGAATGGATCGCTAATCTCTTTCAATCCGACAGCAAAACTCTATCCGCTCTCCAGCGACAATATTGGATGAAGGCCGCAGCGAAGTCTCTGCTGGGAGATCGTCTGTACGAAAGGCTTTGGGCGATTCTCAATCGACAGGAGCCAGAAACCGACCAGGAGGACGCTGCAGCACGTGAAGATTCTGCACATCATCAGTAGCGGCGGCATGTACGGCGCAGAGGCCGTCATTGTGAACATGTCGCGCGCCCTGAATCAAACCGCGCATTCAAGCGTGCTGGGAGTCTTCTCGAACTCCGCGAATCCGAATCTGCAGCTTCACCAGGCCGCTGCTAGAGAAGGTATCGAGTCGCATTTGATCCCCTGTGAAGGCCAGATCGACCGGACAGTAACCGCCAGCCTGCGAGAGCTCGCGACCCGGACAAAGGCTGATCTCGTTCACGCGCATGGATACAAGGCCGATATTTATGCCTATTTCGCCTTCCTCCGCACCGGCGCCCCGCTTGTCTCCACCTGCCACACTTGGTATGACAACGATCGGTTGGTCACGCTTTACGGAATGGCTGATCGACTGGTGCTCCGAAAGTACGCCGCGGTCGTGGCTGTTTCCGTTGCCGTCAAACAGAGGCTCCTCAAAGCCGGCGTTCGCGAAGACAAGATTCATCTGGTTCGAAATGGAATCGACTTGAGTCCATTCGATGACGCGCCGCCTTCCCTGCGGAATGGCCTGCCGGCCGGGGAACCGCCGATCGTCGGACTCATCGGAAGGCTCGCCATCGAAAAGGGGGTTGACATCTTTCTTCGTGCCGCCGCCCGCGTCCTCGCCGAGCTTCCCTCCACACGATTCGTCGTTATCGGCGAGGGCCCCGACCGCGACAAGCTGGAATCTTTGATCGATGAGTTGAAGATTCGCGAGAGTGTATCGATGCTGGGTCGCCGGGACGATATGCCTTCGGTCTACGCCTCGCTGGACATCATGGTCTCCTCTTCCCGGACCGAAGGACTTCCCATGGCAATTCTGGAAGGCATGGCAAGCAGCCTCCCAATCGTAGCCACTGCCGTAGGAGAAGTCCCGACAGTCGTCCTCGACGGTAGCACCGGTGTGCTGGTTCCTCCAGAAAACGTTGTGGAGCTTGCCTCCGCGATCGAAAAGCTGTTGAAAAACCGCGCAGAACAAACGCGTCTCGGAACTGCTGCGCGAAAACGAATCGAAGACGAGTTTTCCGCCGATCGCATGACCGCCGACTACCTGCGTGTATACCAGCAAGCGGTGGCCAGAGGAAAAATCAGGTGAGCGGAGACCGTCGCCAGCTCAAGGTATTCATGATGGATCTCTGGGCGACCGTGCCGTATTACACGGCTTATCTTTCACGAGCGCTCCTCGCGGAACATGTCGATCTCGAGGTGGGTTCGATCTCCTACTACCTCGATCCCACATGCTTTTCCAGTCGCGGGATCAAGCTCCGTCCCGGCCTCCTCGATATCGTAGGCAAGTTTCATTTGCCTCGCCTGCCGCGAAGAATCCTCAAGCTGCTCGAGTCGAGCCTCAATCTTTCCGCACTCTCGCTGCGCTTCCTCATCTCCCCTCCCGGCATTCTTCATGTCCAATTCTTGCCAATGTTACGATCCCGTCTCCCGCTCGATCTCTGGTTCGTGCGATTCTGCCGCCGGCGCGGCTCGAAGATCGTTTTGACCGTGCACGACCTGCTCCCTCACGACACAGGCGAGGCTCATAAGCAGACCTTCCGTGAACTCTATCGCATGGTCGACGGCATCATCTGCCACTCCGCCAGCATTGAAACTCGCCTTGAAACGGAGTTCTCCGTGCCGCGTGAAAAAATAGCGGTTATTCCTCACGGCCCTTTCTTCTACGATCTTCCCGCAACCAACTCAGCGCAAACCCTGCGAGGCTTCGACCTTGAGCCTGGAAAGCTGCTGGTCTTGTGGCAGGGCATCATCTTTCCCTACAAAGGGATCGATCTCCTGCTGAACGCCTGGCAGCATGTAGAAGCCAGCGGCGTCGACGCATCGCTGCTGATCGTCGGCACAGGCTCACCCGAACTGTCGGAACAGATTCGCGAACAGATCGTCCACCTCGGATTGCAACACGTAATGCTGCATCTTCGTTTCATCACCACCGAAGAACTGGTCGCTCTGTATCGAGCAGCCGACATCGTGGTTTATCCCTATCGTGCAATCACCACCAGCGGCGCGCTCGCAACTGGCCTGGCCCTGAGCAAAACAATTGTCGCCAGCAATCTGCCTGTATTTCGCGAACTACTCACGGATCGCAACAATGCCTTGCTTGTCGATCCGGAAAATTCCACTGCACTTGCAGCAGCTTTGATAGAGCTTTGCGAAAATTCTTCCCTGCGCCGGCAACTTGCAGCCAACGTAGAAGCGATGAACTTCGGCGACCAGTCTTGGCTCGCTATCGCGCAGACGACAAAAAAGTTTTATGCCGCCGTTCACTCTCGACTTGTGTGATATAAAAACCAAGTTGCTCTCTCAAACGTTCGTCAGTTTCATGTCGTCGTTTTTCTCTGCTGGTTCCCGATGATTAAGGAGATCTGCTCTAACGAGCAATCTTGACTCAGGCAGGAACGACCGATTCGACAGCGAACGTACTCCCCCGCATCCTCCCATACCGTGCGACATCTAGAGACCCGTCTGTTCGTGCGCACAAACTGCAGCCCTGCAGTCTCTCCAATACGGGGTTATCAAACCCCCAGTCCCACTAAAGTTGTATATCCTAATCCGCCCCAGATGCCGATATTGCAAGAGTGATTACTTAAGTAAGGAAACTCACCTCGAGTATCACCCCTGATCATCTGCTTCGCTATGCCTTTTCAGCATATAGGCCGCTCTGCGCCTGTAGTTGAGAGGACTTTGCCTCGCTCACCCGGAAGTGGTATACGCAGCCCCCTGTTTGGGTAACTGTAGTAACCCCTTTTTCCTTGTAACGTACAACCGAGTGATCCAAGCAGACCTTACCCATGTGGTTGTCTCAATTGTTCGGTTGGCAAGTTTGATTCTTTTTTTGGGGTGTTAATTGGGAAAGACAATCAAGACCATCGCGACCAGTGCAGGCTTCCTTTTTCTCCTTCAGTGTCTGGGTTGCGGACCGGGGACACAGCAAAGCACCGATCAGCCGCTCGTAGTGACCCCAAGCATCACTCAGGTCCTTCCCCAGAGCATCGCTGCCGGTTCTCAACCCACAACCATCAAGGTCACGGGAACAAATTTTTCGGCGCAATCAGCGATCCTTTGGAACGGCGCTCCGCTTTCCACTACGGTCGTCGATCCCAACACACTATCGAGCACGGTTGGCAGCGGCAGTCTTGCCACCCCGACTACGGTTCAGCTGCAGGTGCAGGACACGCAGACATTGAAGTCGTCTCAAGCCGTACCCGTCACCATCACAGGTGCGAGCTTCGGCGCCTCTTCAGCTCTGTCAATCTCCATCGCTTCGTTGCCTCAAGGTATCGTCGGCGCCTCCTATACCGGAAACTTCACCGCCGTCGGAGGAACCGCGCCATATACCTGGAGTGTCTCCTCAGGGCAGCTTCCTCCAGGACTCAATCTCGCTCCCGGCACCGGTCTGCTTTCAGGTACCCCTACGACGAGCGGCAACTATAGCTTCGGCATTAAGCTGATCGATTCCAGCTCCTCGGTGCAGTCGGCGACCACGACGGTCTCTCTGCCTGTAGTGACACCCGCACCCGTGACAGCGCCCTTGTCGATCACCTCGGCGTCAATTCCGGCTGGCACCATCGGCTCCGCATATTCGACTCTGCTGCAGTCCAGCGGAGGCACTGCGCCTTACGCCTGGTCGATTACCGCTGGAGGCCTCCCCGGCGGACTCAGCCTCTCCGCGACCACCGGCCTGATCTCCGGCACGCCTGCCGCGGTCGGCGTCACCAACTTCACCGCAGCGATCGCCGACTCCTCCAACCCGGCTCAGACCAAATCGGTCCCGTTGACCCTTGTCATCGCCGCGACTCCGCTCGGCATCACCACATCAGGTCTGCCCTCGGGAACTATCGGATCCGCCTATACGAATCTCCTGCAAGCAACTGGAGGGATCGCGCCTTACGCCTGGTCGATTGCCTCGGGCAGTCTTCCCGCGGGTCTTACTCTTGCCTCTGCCACAGGCATCATCTCAGGAACGCCCACGACAGCCGGAACCTTCAGCTTCACCGCAACGGCCGCGGACGCAGGAAGTCCCGCTCAGAGCAAATCGGTCTCACTCTCGATTGCCATCGCGCCGGTCACGTTAACCATCACCTCATCGACCCTTCCCTCGGCAACGCAGAACTCCAGTTATTTCGGTTCGCTGCAGGCCTTCGGCGGCACCGGAGCTTACACCTGGTCCATCGCCTCCGGAACTCTTCCCGCAGGACTTTCCCTCGCTCCCGCCACAGGCGTTATCTCAGGCACTCCCACCTCAAGCGGCCCCACATCGTTCAAAGTAGCGATCTCAGATGCAGGCTCGCCCGTTCAGTCGGCAAGCGCTACCATTGCGCTCTCCATCGTAGCTGCGGGAACTCCGCTCGCCATCAGTTCAACCGCGCTGCCCACAGGGAAGCCGAACAAAGCCTATAACGCGACGCTCAATGCAACCGGAGGCACCGAACCCTACACCTGGTCCATAACCAACGGCGCTCTTCCCTCCGGTCTCACTTTGACCCCGGCCACCGGAGCCATCTCCGGCAAGGCGACCGCGAGCAGCACCACCAGCCTGACGTTTCAAGTTGCAGACTCCTCCATCACCCCCCAGACGCAGTCGGTCACGTTATCCCTTGTCATCGCACCCACTGCGATTACGATTACCTCGTCGACTTTGTCCTCAGGAACAAATGGCTCATCCTATTCGGGTCTTCTGCAGGCAAGCGGAGGCACAACGCCCTACACCTGGTCCGTCACAGCAGGCAGCCTGCCAGCCGGACTGAGCCTCGCTCCGTCTTCCGGCCTGATCTCGGGCACTCCAACCGCGACGGGGACTTCAAACTTCACGGTGACGATCGCCGATGCCGGCAACCAGACCGCGTCCGTCGCAACCTCGATCGTGATCGCCGCCGCAGCGCCTTCCACCTTGGCGATCACTACATCCAGCATGCCCGCCGGAACCAATGGCTCATCGTACTCGAACGCTCTTCAAGCCAGCGGCGGCACCTCGCCTTACGCCTGGTCAGTAACGGCCGGCACCCTGCCCGCTGGACTCAGTCTCAACCAGGCCACAGGCTTGATCTCCGGTACTCCGACCACAAACGGAACCAGCAACTTCACCGCTACGGTCACAGACGGTGGAAGCCCGGCCCAATCCAAATCAGTTCCTCTCTCGATTGTCATCGCCGCCCCTGCGGCTTCAACTCTTACGATCAATGTCACGCTTCCTGCCGGAACTGTGAATGCGGGGTATTCGAGCGCCATGACAGCGACAGGCGGCACGCCAGCCTATACCTGGTCGATCAGCGCCGGCAGCCTGCCCCCCGGCCTCACCTTGGCGGCGACCAGTGGCACTATCTCCGGGCTGCCCTCGGCAAGCGGAACCTACAATTTCACCGCGACGGTCAGCGACAATGGATCTGCGGTTCAGACAAAATCCGCTGCAACATCCATCGTTGTCGCAGCGGCCGCGCCAGCGCAAACCGGGCCGGGCACGATCTGGCACATTCGCCAGGACGGCGGTACCAATGTCCAATGTACGGGAACGACCAACGCACCCTATCCCGGTTCTGGAACTGGGGTGGCGTGTGCCTACAACCATCCCTATCAAATGCTCAACTTTGCGGGGAACTGGACGTCATTTGCCGCGGGCGACACAATGGAGTTTGATGACCCGCCTTCGAATACGACGCCTTACTACATGGGCGAACAAAATGGTGGAGTGGGAACCGATTGGAGTGCTCAGATAAGCGTATGTCCTTCGCCCAATTCCCCATCTGCGGCTGGAGCATCCTGTATCCTTCCCAATCTTCCAAGCAACACAACGATCAGGGGACAGAGCTATGGAACTTGTCATACAGCCGGACACACTGGGTTGGTGAATCCTACAATTTTCAGCGGTCTTAATGGAGTGTTCGCTGTTCTTCAAGTGGGCGGGACGAACGGCGTCACAATTTCCTGCATTGAGGTCACTCAACCCGATACTTGCACCAGTGCGGGCAGCGGCCAAGGCCCCGGCCAATGCACAAGCGCCAGCAACTACGTTGGTTACGCGGGACTCATGTTGGCATACCAGACCGGCCAGGGGCCAGCGAACATGACTTTGACTGACTTCGCTGTAGTAGGCGCCTCAAGCCGAGGGATTATGGGAAGCCATATCAATCTACTCAGCACAGACACGTTCACGGCTTCCGACATCTATGTCATTGGAAACGGACAAGCGGGATGGGACGGCGATGGCGGCGGATGCAATACTTCGTGTGAATCAGTAGGCTCCATGAACCTTAGTTACTTGGATATCGAGTGGAACGGTTGCATGGCGGTAAAACCCTACAACATCGGCCTCTCCCCAGAAACTGCGCCGAATGCCTTCAACTATTGTTATGGCCAAAACACCAGTGGTTATGGTGATGGGTTTGTACAACTCGCAGCTGGAAATCTGACCCTGAATGTGACTCACTCGATGTTCAAATACAACACGCAGGACGGATTCGACGCAGTGCACCTGAGTGATGATCCCACGACCTCACCTGCTACGACTATCACTGACTCGTGGTCAGAGGGTAATGCAGGACAGACCTTCAAAATTGGTGCTGGCGCTGCATCAACGGCCATCAACAATGTGTCGATCAGCAATTGTCATATTCTTTCGAATTCGGCCGCGTTTCCCAATAATCCGCCTGGATGGGTGACGCTCGACGGGGGAGATACCTGCCGTGCTGCAGGCGATGAGTGGGCGCTCGCGCTACGACCCAACACATCAATCACACTGGAAAACAACACTTCGGTGGGCTATGGAACGACGATGTACGACCTGGAATGCTCTCCCTCGGTTGCGAACTGTAATGGCGGGACAGTTGTCTTCACCAACAAT
>DATAVY010000282.1:0-16033 GCA_036267495.1 Edaphobacter sp. | reverse complement strand
GTGGAGATGGAAGAGACCATCCCGGAATCCGTCCGCGCCGAGCTCACCAAACGCGGCCATCAGATCCAGCTCCTCGAGCCCTTCTCCTTCACCGTAGGCCAGGGCGAGGCCGTCGTCCGCGACGCCAGCCGCAACGTCAACTTCGCGGGAGCCGATCCGCGCTCCGACGGCGAAGCAATCCCACAAGGCCCCAACACCAAATAACACGCCCGCACCAAAACCAAAGGGCCGGGATCGCCAAGATCCCGGCCCTTCATCTTGCCCAAATCAATTCCCCGAAAACAGATCTACTCCGGCGTCACCACCGCTTCCTTCTTCGCAATCTTCCGCAAAAATTCCTCCCCCGTAGCAATATGCTGGTCCACCAGCCGTGATGGCGTATGCGCCAGCCACTCCGCCAGCGAAATATCCTCATAGTGCGCTGTCGGAAACACCTCCAGAAATATCAGATCAGTATCGCCGGTGTTCTCGATATAGTGCGGCATCGATCGCTCGATGTACCCCACATCGCCCTCCTGAAAATCCATCGTCCGCGCGTGCGTCCCCGCGGAAAACACGGTCTGCCGTCCCTTTCCGCTGACGAAGTACTGCCACTCATCTTCGTTCGGATGCCAGTGCAGCTCCCGCAGTCCGCCCGGCTTCAGCGTCACAATCGCTGCCGCAATGTTCGTCGCGGGAAAATTCTTCCGGTCGACGATCTTCACCTCGCCGCCCTTCGATACCTTGGTCGGCGCCATCTTTCCCGTGAAGAACGCAAATGAATTCGGCACCATTCCCGAGCCTGCCGCAGCGTCGCGCTTCTCCTCTTCCAGAGCCCGCGGCAGCGGCCTTTCAAAGATAAACAGCTCCTTCTTCGGCACCTTGTCGAACGTCTCCGCCGGCACCTCGAAGTTCTTCGCCAGCACCTCCTTCGGCGTGTGCGTCATCCAGTCCGTCAGCAGAAACGTCTGAAACTCGTTGAAGTTCCCATCGTCGAACACCAGCAGAAACGTCGCTCCATCCTCCCCCACTCCCTGGATCGAGTGCGGAATTCCTCCCGGAAACAGCCACAGATCGCCCGCATTCACATCCTCGACGAACGCCCTTCCCTGCTGATCCACCGCCGTTATCCGCGCGGTGCCCGAGATCATGAACGCCCACTCCGCGCCCACATGCCAGTGCAGCTCGCGAATCCCGCCCTTGATCAGCCGCATCTGCACCCCGGCCATCTTCTTCGAGATCGGCAGATCGCGCACCGTCACCTGCCGCGTCCAGCCGCCCTCTTCAATTCGCTTGTGCGCAAACGAAAACGGATACTTGAACGGAGGCTGCCCACCCGAATCCGTCTCCGGCGCCCACACCGAAGCAGGATTCTGATCGTCCAGCGATTTATTGACCGCCAGCGGCTGAGCCTCGTTGACGCCGGTATGATTCGGAGTCTGCAAAGGCTTCTCCTGCCCTTGCGCCGCCTGAATTCCCGCCGCCGCAACCAGCACCGCCGACCCAGCCTCAAGAAACTTCCGTCTGCTTACCTTCCCCTGCCCATTATCGTCTGTCACACCAAACCCTCTTTCTCTTTTACGCACAACTCCTCCCGCGATCGGAAGTTGATATATGAAATCTTACCCAATCCAACACTCCTGAAAACAATTTGCCGCAATATTCGCCTTTTGGGTTGACATCCGACCCAAACAGGCTGATAGTTGGGTCGGATGACTACCCAACCAAGTAACGACGACCGCATCTCCCTTCTGCAGGGCACGCTGGACCTGCTGATCCTCAAAACGCTTGTCCTCGGACCATGCCACGGGCAGGGCGTCGCGCGCCTGATTCAACGCCATTCAGAAGAGGTCTTTCTTGTCGACCACGGCTCGCTCTATCTCGCCCTGCAGCGTTTGGAAGACAAGAAGTGGATCAGCGCGAAGTGGGGTGTCAGCGAGAACAATCGCAAAGCGCGCTTCTACTCGCTGACGCCAAAGGGGCGTGAGCAACTTCTCGCAAAGACGAGCGAGTGGCAGCGCCTGACTCGGGCGATGGGCCTGATTCTGGATTCGAGCAAGGGGCCACTCAACGAGGGGGCTTAATCATGTTCTGGCGCAAACGCAGTGCAGACGACTTCGCGGAAGAGATCAAGGCGCACCTCGAACTTGAGGCCGAAGATCTACAGCGCGAGGGTTTGAGCGAGGACGATGCTCGCTGGAAGGCGCGGCGTGAGTTCGGCAACGTGCGGCGGGCGCAGGAACAGTTCTACGTAAAGGGACGCTTCGTCTGGCTGGACGGCTTGTTGTATGACTTCAGATTTGCTCTTCGTCAGATGCGCCGCTCTCCGGGATTTGCTCTCACTGCCATCCTCACCCTCGCGCTCGGAATTGCTGCAAACGTCATCGTCTTCGGTGTCCTCGATGCATTAATCCTGCGGCCTATCGACGTGCCCAAGGCAGATCAGGTCATGACGCTCGCACGCAAGCATCAGACGTATCCATTTTTCTCTTATCCGGAGGTGCGAGATGTCCGCGATGGAAATACAGTGTTCTCCGGTGTCGCGGCCGATATGATCCAGAACTTTGGCGTGGAGGCAGACGGCGTCACCCGGCCTATCTGGGGAGCCGAAGTGAGTGGTCAATACTTCGAAGTCGTCGGTATCCAGCCATTTCTCGGTCGCCTGTTGCAGCGCACCGATGACGACCACCCCGGAGCATCCCAGGCTGCAGTCCTCTCCTGGCCGGCCTGGAAGAGCGACTTCAGTGGCGATCCCGGCATCGTGGGGAAGACAGTCCGAATCAACAAGCAGCCGTACACCATCGTCGGCGTGACTCCCCAGGGGTTTTACGGAACCGAAAAGATGGGACAGCTCGACATCTTCGTTCCCATGGCCAATGAGGCATCACTCGAGGGCGTCGCTTGGCTTGAGTCGCGAAGCGATCCGCATGTCTATTCCATCGTGCGCCTCAAAGACGGCGCCACCATGCCCCAAGTTCAGGCTGAACTGGACACAATTTCGACCCGCATTGCCCGCGAGTATCCGAAAGACGAAGAAAAACTCTCTCTAAAACTGACCCGCCCTGGCCTGATGGGCGATTTCTTCGGCGCGCCGGCGCGTGGTTTTCTGGCCGGCGTACTGGGACTCGCACTTATTGTGCTGCTAGCGGCTTGCGCTAACCTCGGCGGCCTCTTTGCAGCGCGCACAGCAGACCGCTCCCGCGAAATTGCCATCCGCATCGCCATCGGTTCGAGTCGCTGGCGCGTCGTTCGCCAGATCTTTGCGGAGGCCCTTGTGATCTCGATCCTCGGAGGTGCCTGCGCCTGCGTCCTGGCGTGGATTGCTCTCACCGGACTCGCTCGTTGGCATCCTTCCAGCGAATACCCAATCAGCTTCCACATTCAACCCCAGCCATCTTTGATCCTCGTCGGGTTGCTTATCTCAGTGCTCGCCGGCGCCGCATTCGGAGCGATGCCCTTGCGGCAGATATTCAAGACCGATCCCAACGATGCCATCAAGAGCGGCGGCATTCCATCCTACTCAGGACGCCGCTGGGCGCTTCGCGATGTCCTGTTGGCCGCGCAGATCGCGCTCTGTTGCGTCACCGTCACCGCCGCTTTTGTCTCGCTGCGCGGCTTAAGCCGTGCACTGACAATGAACATGGGTTTTAACCCGAAGCATGTTGTACTCACGAAATTCGAACTCAACCAGGCCGGTTATTCTACCGTCGCCGCCGATCAGTTCCAACGTCAACTGCTGGAAAAGGTCTCGCAACTGCCCGGAGTGCGATCGGCGGCGTACGGAACAACCACGCCCCTCTCCATGGACACCTCGGACTCGAATATCTTCGCTCAACAAACTACCGACTTCAGGCCCTCGAACCGAAAATTTGATGCGTTCACCTATGCTGTCTCACCTGGGTACTTTTCCGCTGCGGAGACACCTCTGCTCGCGGGACGCGATGTAAGTTTTACCGACACCACGAAGACCCCGGCCGTCGCCGTAGTCAATCAGGAGTTCGCCCGGCGTCTCTTCCACTCCGGGAATGCCGTAGGCCGTTACTACAAAGACGGCTCAGGCAAGCAGATCCAGATCGTTGGCATCGTTGCTGATGGAAAGTACTTTTCGCTTACGGAAGATCAGGAAGCGACAGCGTTCTTCCCGATCACGCAACAACCAACTGGTCACACATCCTTCATCGTCCGCACTGACCCAGACTTCACAGACGCGGTCACGAACGATACCGCTGTGGCTATTCGCAAAGTGATCCGCGATCTCGACCCCGCCATTCCAGTCCGGGAGTGCAGTACTTGGAACAGCCAGC
Source organism: Edaphobacter sp. (assembly GCA_036267495.1). GTDB lineage: Bacteria > Acidobacteriota > Terriglobia > Terriglobales > Acidobacteriaceae > Edaphobacter. Next base: position 11,750 of record DATAVY010000282.1, on the reverse strand, counting down.
TTGGGATGACATTTTTTATGCCCCAGGTTGCTACCGTCGCCCTCGGCCTGTTCGGCGCGTTTGGATTGTTGCTTTCGATCACCGGAACTTTTGGACTCGCGTCCTACACCGTCAGCAAGAGACTGCGCGAACTCAGCATCCGCGTCGCTCTCGGCGCGCAAGCGAAGAATATCCTCTCCGCCGCGCTTGGCCGCATGTTCGTCCTGCTCGCGGCGGGCTCGGTTGTCGGCATGCTGCTCGGCATCGCAGCCAGCCGGCTGCTCTCGGCCATCGTCTACCAGGCCACAGCGCAGGATCCAATCGTCCTGGCCTCTGTTGCCTTCACGCTGCTGCTCACCGGAGCACTTTCGGTCGCTTGCCCTGTCCGGCGAGCCCTGCACGTCGACCCGGCAAACGTGCTCCGCGAGCAATAGACTCGACTATTGTTCCGGCAGGCACTCCACGAGGTTCCCTCGGAGTCGGATCAACGCAAAGTATTTCCAAAAACTGAAAAAAACAAGCCTCGAAAACGAGCACCTGACAGCCACGAATCTACCAGCGAATCACCACAAATTCACCACGCAAAAACCACAAATTTGCACCATGGTTTGCCGAGATCCCCCTAAAAACACTGGGAAAACCGCCCGTTTCTACACGAAGCCATGCTGAACAAATTTTTCCCAAAATTAGGTCAGGTTCTTCGAAAAATTCCGCATCCCGAGCACATGGAAATCCTTCAACCCGGCCTTCAGGACATAGACAAGGCGATTATTTCCATTGGGATCGGTTGGTCTGAGAAAGAAGCCCGTCTCGAGAACGAAGTCCTTGGTGTTGCTGATGATGCCTTCGATCATCTCGCCGTCGTAGAAGTACACCCGCACCCACAATCCCGGTACTGTCGGCGCATGTTCATGAAAATGCAGCGCTCTGTGGCGAAGATCACCGTCGAAGGTCTTGACGAAGAACACGGCTTTCGCGTCCCTGGTCGACACATCTTCCATTTCGCCTGAATCCAGGTTTTTTAATCGAATCGAATCAAGCGGATACATCGGGTCGTTGCGCAGCAACTGTTCGATCGACCCCAGTTCGCTCGGCTCCACCACGCCCCGCACCGCATGGTTCTCATACCGGATCACCACACGATAACTGTCCGACAGCTCTTCCTTGTTGGGTTTCTTCGACACTACGACGCGTGGTTCCGCGGCGACAGATCGTACTGCTTGATCTTGTACAGGAGCGCCTTGTAGCTTATTTGCAGATCGTTTGCCGCGGCCTTCCTGTTCCATCCAACTCCCTCCAACACCTGTGCAATTGCCGTCGATTCCGCGTCACCCTTCAGATTGCGGACCATGGCTTTGAGTCCTGCGCCGTTCGGCACCTCCTGGGGCGCCGCAGCCGCACCTTGATACGCCGCCGATGGAGAAAGCTCCTCGACGATCGACCGCTCATCTCCGAGCACCAGGTACCGGTTGATGACATTCTCCAATTCACGCAGATTGCCTGGCCAGGTGTGACCTGCAAGCACATCCAGCAGATTCTGCGAGAAAGCAAGCGGCTCCCGCCCATACTTCTTTGCGCCTTTGCGCATGAAGTACTCCGACAGGACCGGAATCTCTTCCTTGCGCTCCCTGAGCGGTGGAATGCTGAGGGTAAATCCATTCAAGCGATAGTACAGGTCTTCACGGAAGGTCTTGTTGGCCATCGCTTCCTTCATATTGATGTTGGTGGCGGCGATCACACGCACGTCAACCTTCATCGGCGACCGGCTGCCCAGACGGGAGAATGTGCCGTCCTGCAGGACTTGCAGTAACTTCGCCTGCAGGATGGCCGGCATTTCACCAATCTCGTCCAGGAAGATGGTTCCACCGGTGCAAACCTCAAACTTGCCCGGCTTGGTCTTGACTGCGCCGGTAAAGGCGCCTTGCTCGTAGCCAAAGAGCTCGCTCTCAAGAAGGTCCGCCGGTACCGCGGCGCAGTTGACCTTCAGGAAGATGTTCTGGCTGCGAGCGGACATCTTGTGGGTGTAGAGCGCGAGAATCTCCTTGCCGGTGCCGCTCTCGCCGAGAATCAGCAGAGGAATATCGGCACGAGCCACCAAAGCAGCCTGTGCCTCCAGATCGCGCATTCGCTTGCTCGAACGCACAAACGAGTGGCTTTCGTTGAGTGGAATCTCTTTCAACGCGTCTGCAGCGGGCACGTTCTTATCGGCGGCGGCCAGATGCTCTTCGATAGCCTGTTCGACATCGCTCCCGGTAAACGGCTTCATCACGATGCCGCGGACGCCGAGGCGAATCACCATCTCGAGGTCGCGCAATTCGGCGGAGCAGGAGAGGACAATTACGGGCAGGTGCGGTTTGGTGCACCGGATGTGGGTCAGAAGCGGCAGCGGATCCCGGCTGGTGTGCAGCGCAAGCAGAAGCAGGTCGCAGGATTCCGCCCTTTCAAGGCGATCCAACAGGGCCTGCTCTTCAGAAAACAAGCTGAGAGAATACTGAGATCCGAGCGTCAACCGGAGATAATCGAGTACCGCAAGATCCGGCTCCAGGATGAGCACCTGCGCCCGAGACCTGGCACTGGACTTCAAGGCAGAGACTGGATACGACAGCGCAGCTGACATACAAATTACCCCTGTATCGCCGATTTGGGTTCTATGCCTAAATCTGGCGATGATTCTGACCCGGCTGGTCTCGAGTCGCAACATTAGTTATCAATCGAATCAACTCCAAGCAGTCGCAAAGTGGGGAGCCTTTACAACCTCTTCCAGAGCAGATTTTAGATTGTTCAACGTCACTTTTGCATAAAAATGTTAAGAACTTTGCCGACAAAAGAGATAAAGGTTTTCCACTCCTCATGTCAAGTAGGCCTAGCTTACATGGTAGTTGACCTGTTCGAACGAAAAAATAGGGATTTTTTTTACCAGGTTACTTTGGTTGTAGATGTTGAAGTAACCTCGAGATTTGAGGCAAAATGGAGTTTCGCGAGGGCCTGGAGAGGTCCCGGCCCAATGATTGCGACACGCAAGGCGCCAGATATCCTCTAAATTTTCACTTGGCATCTAAGGATTGGTGCTCTACGTGCAGGTGTGAAGCACATTGCAAACTTGCGGTTCCTGCCTAACGCTCGATAGGGAAAAAATGACCTTGGTCCATAACGCTGAATCCGCCGTCACCCTCAACCTGCCGCCGCTCGACATCATTTTCGGCAAGACTGCCGCGATGCAGGCTGTCCGCAATAAGCTGGAACGGGTGGCGGAGACCGATGTCCCTGTCCTGATTCAGGGAGAGAGTGGAACGGGCAAGGAGATCTGCGTCCGCCTGCTGCATGCCTTCTCGATGCGTGCCCGTGGGTCTCTGGTCAAGGTAAGCTGTCCCGCTATTCCCCATTCCCTGCTCGAAACAGAGCTGTTTGGTTATGAAAAAGGGGCATTTACGGGGGCCATGTCGACCAAAGTCGGACGGGTGGAGCAGTCGCATAACGGCACCCTGTTTCTAGATGAGGTTGGCAGTCTCGACCTGGCAGTTCAATCCAAACTGCTGCAAGTGCTGCAGGATGGCACGTTCGTCAGGGTAGGGGGCCATGAACCGCGCTCAATCGCAACCCGGCTGGTCTCGGCCTCCAATAGCGATCTGCGCAACCAGGTCGAGGATGGAACCTTCCGGCTGGACTTCCTGTTCCGCATCAATGCGGTGACCATCAACCTGCCTCCGTTGCGTCAGCGAATCGCCGATCTGCCTATCCTGATTGACTACTTCATCGACTACTATGCAAAAGTTTTCCATAACACACCGGAACTGCTATCCAGGAGCGCGGTTCGCCTGATGCAGAACTACCACTGGCCGGGAAACATTCGCCAGTTGGAAAATCTGATCCGAAGCTACGTGCTTATCGGCAGCGAGGAGGCGCTGGTGGCAGAGCTCATGCCGGAGACGCCTCGCGGCATCGTCACCGAGATTGACCTCAGCGAACCGGTTTCGCTTAAGAACATTACCAAGAAGGCGACGCAGGATCTGGAACGACAGATCATTCTGAAGGTGCTCCAGGAAAACAGCTGGAACCGCCAGAAGACAGCCAAATGGCTGCAGATCAGTTATCGGTCGCTGCTTTATAAGCTGAGCGAGGTAGGGATGCCCGAGGTCCCGCCCCGGCCCCTTCGCATTCCTCACCTGGTCAAGAAAGAGGAGCGGACCCTGAAGCCGGCGCTCTCCTCTCGCACACGAATCTACTAGTCCCCTGGACAAGTTTGGGCCTGCAATGAGATGTGGACGGACTTATTGTGCCCCTTGACGCCGAATGATCGTCTTGACTGTCTCGAACATAATCAGCAGATCGAGTCCGAGCGTCATGTGCTTGATGTAGTACAGATCGAACTCGAGTTTTTCACGGGCTTCTTCGAGCGTCGCGCCATATCCGTAACGCACCTGCGCCCATCCGGTCAATCCGGGCCGAATCATGTGGCGGAGATTGAAATAGGGAATCTGCTCGCAGAGCCAGGGCACAAACTCAGGGCGCTCGGGGCGCGGACCGACGAAGCCCATATCACCGCGCAACACATTCCACAGTTGCGGAACTTCATCCAGCCGCGTCTTTCGCATGAATCTGCCTACCCCGGTTACGCGCGGATCGTCTTTGGTCGCCCATTTTGCGCCGGCCACCTCCGCATCGGTACGCATGGTGCGAAACTTGTAGACGCTGAAGTTCTTGCCGCCGAGACCTACTCGCGTCTGCTTGAAGAAGATCGGTCCGGTCGATGAAAGGCGGACCATCAACACCACGAAGGGAAAGAAGGGCAGGAACAGAAGCAGGCCAATTGCCGCGGTCAGGGTGGAGACCATGCGCCGCGCGATCTGCTGGGACGGTTTCACCCGGAATCCTTCGCTGTAGATAAAGCTGCTCGGATGCAGGCCATCGAGATATAGCTTGCCAGTCAGCCTTTCGAGCAGGTTGCCGGCCTCTTCAATCACGACTCCATTGAATCGAAGATTGAGCAGACCATCGACCGGAAACTCGCCGCGACGGTCTTCGAGCGCAACGATGACGCGGTCGACCTTCGGCTTTGGACCGCAAAACCCCGCCAGCGCAGCATGGAATGCCTGTCTGCGTTCGTTCTTGTCGGCCAGCACACCGTCCCAGCCGATTACGTGCATTCCTGCATCCTTGCGCGTTTTCAGCAGCTCCACCACACTCTGCGCGCGCTCTCCGGCGCCGAGGACGTAGACTCGCTCCCGAAACATTTCCCTGCCGAGGATCCATTCGTACGCACTGCGCCAGACCACCAGCGCGGCGGTAAGGAACATGAGTCCGAGTAACAGGACGTAGTGAGCGATGTCGACATCGGGAAACAAATAGATGATCGCGGAGAGGAGAAACGAAAGAAATCCGAGAACCAGCAGCAGACGGAAATAGATCTCCCATCGTGCCGAGATGCGCTGCGGTTCATAGAGATCGAAATAATAGGAACAAAGCAGGGTCAGGATGGTGAGGCCCAGAATCTTCAGGCCGCCATATTCATAATTCAAGACGAGATACGTGTCCTGCCCGAGCAGTACGATCGTCGCCAGCAGGAAGCAGCCGCTCACGATGAGCGCTTCACATAGCAGGAGAACGATGGTACGGGTGGGGTAGTACACGTTAAACAGCCGGATCATCGTTGCAATTGCTCCCTTTTATTGCGTGGCGGCATCGTAACCGTAGTAACTACCCACCTCGGGCGGCTCCTGCACGGCGTTGAGAACAAATCCAAGAACCTTCGAGGCTTTCAGCTCACTCTGCGCGCGTTGCGCGATGGGATACTTCGTCACGCCGCCACGCGCGACAAGAAGGACGCCATCGCACCAGCGGGCAAGATTGACCGCATCGGAGACCGGCAACACCGGCGAAGAATCCACAACGATCCAGTCGAAGTAGGGCGCGACCAGCCGGATCAGTTCGCCGAAACGTGGGCTTCCCGATAGATCGGCGGCTTTGTCTCCACCGTTTCCGCCGGCGATGAAGGTCAGGGTAGGTAGCATCGGCGTGGCTCCGCCAGCGGTCGCCTGCAATGGTTCGGGCCGTTGCATTACCTCCAGGGCGGTTGCCTTGCCGGCAAGATAATCCGCCAGCCCAGGATGCGACTCGCAGCCCAGAATCTGGTGCAGTGTATATCTCCGCATGTCCCCGTCGATCAGAAGCACTTTGCTGTTTTTATGGCGCGCCAGGCTCAGTGCAAGATTGGTCGAGATAAAGCTTTTTCCTTCCTGGGGCATGCCGCTGCTCACCAGGATCGTCTTCAGCGGGCTGATGTCGCGAAGCTCAAAGATTCGCGAACGCAGGCTGCGAAACTGTTCGACTTCGGGCCCTCGTTCCAGCAAGGCTGGCAGTTGCACCAGAGAAAGCGCCCAGGGACGCAGCGGAATCTTACTCAAGTCCAGCGATTCCCCAGCCAAGCTGGGCGTATACGGCTGCCGATAGGCTTCTGCGAAGACCGGCTCGGGCTGCGTTTCTTCGGGCTCGGCCACGGCGGCGGCGGCGCCTATGGCGGCACTGACCGGATGTTCCTGTAATCGCGGCTCCGGTTCGCGCCGCTCCGACTTGCGCTCGGATTCTGCTTTCTGGAGTGCTTCGTAAATTCGGCTCATCGACCTTGCCTTCCCAGAGTCTCTCGATTAAACCCTGCCATGAAATTGTCTTCTGTCACAGATCGCGATGACGATACTCCGTTGCCCAGTGCGGCTGCGGAGACCATAAACGGCTGAACATTCAACTCGAGCTCCGCCGCTACGCTTTCTACGATCGTTGGGCTGACCTGCTGCACCTGCTCGACGTAGGCGAGGATCAGCGAATGCTCGCACAGCAGATTGATGATGCGCGGAATTCCGCGGCTGTAGCGGTGGACCAGGTCGAGCGCCTCGTCGGAAAAAAGCTGCCAGCTTGCGCCGGCGATCCGCAGGCGCTCCGTGACATAGGCATGGGTCTGATTTTCGGCGAGCGCCTGGGTCCGGCACCATAGAGACACCCGTTGACGCAGTTGCCGCACGCTGGGGTGGTGCAACTTCTCTTCGAGCTCGGGTTGTCCCGACAGCACGATCTGCAATAACTTCTCCGAAGAGGTCTCAAGGTTGGTCAACAGTCGAATCTCTTCGAGCAGCTCCCAGGAAAGGTTCTGCGCCTCATCGACTACCACCACGCAGGTCTCTTCCATGCGGAATCGCTCGATCAACCAGCGGTTCAACTGCAACAGCATTCCGGACTTGGTGCGGGTCTGGGGCGCAATTCCGAAGTCGGTCAGGACAAACTCCAGGAAATCCAGCACATCGAGGCGCGGATTGAAGACAAACGCTGTGGACACCCGGCGATTGCTGAACGAGCTGAGCGCACGGCGCAGCAGTGTCGTTTTGCCGGTGCCTACCTCGCCGGTCAGGACGGTGAACCCCTTTCGCGCCGAGATACCATATTCGAGGCAAGCCAGGGCTTCGCGCGTGTGCGGCATCATATAGAGAAACCGCGGATCGGGACTGGTTCCAAACGGACTGCTTTGCAGCTTGAAAAAACTCTTATACATTTAGCCACCCGCATTCATCAGCGGATTGGCGCCCGCCGTTATGTCCGGACTTCGGCGGCCGAACCATCTTCGTTTCGCCGTCACTGGTTCCTGCCGCTCTCCATTGAAGCCGATGACGCCGAGTGTAGGCAGCTTGGTAAACGCCCAGATATCTCGCTCGCTGCGCACCGCAGTATCCAGATACTCCAAAATACCCACGATCAGTAAACCTAAGGCTAATCCGGCGCCGAGACCTCCTCCAACAAACACCGGGCGTTTCGGGAACATGGGGGATTCGGGAAGATTCGGCTCGTCCATCACCTTGAATGACTCGCCTTGTTGACGTTTCTCAAGATTCATCGCCATTGTGGAGTCATTCTGCTTGGCCAGGAGAGAATTGTAGAAAGTCAGCGCAGTCTGATTATCTCTTGTGATTGCCTTGTATTCTTCCTCCACTTCCGGACTGGCCGCAACACGATCCTGATATGTGCGCATCTGCGACTCGATCATGGCCTGATCACGCTTTTTCTGGGCTATTTCCTGATCCATCGCCCGAAGTTGGAGCCGAAACTGTTGAGCGCTTACGGAATCAGTGGCTTTGGGAGTTGCCGAGGCCGGAGCAGGGGAAGGTGGAGGGGCTTGTGCGATCTTCTTTTGCAAGTCCGCAATTTTGCTCTTCACGGCTCGCACATCGGGATAGTCATCTGTGTAGCGTGACGTCAGATCGGCTTCCTGCGCCAAAAGCTGTTGCAGCTCCTGCTGCTGGGCTTGCGGTCCGACACCGCCGTGTTCCGCTGTCTGCGCCTGGTTCTGCTGCTGAATCGTCATCATAGATTCTGCATACTGCCTGTTCTGTTCCAGACGCGATAGCGATTGCGTCGCGGCATCGAGCTGCGTATTCAGGGTCGTCAGCATATTGATGTTGGACGACTCCGCACCGGGCAGTTTACCCATGTAGGTCTGCTCGAACTTGGCCAGCTTGGCGTCCTGTTCATCGAGTTTCGCCTTCGCGTCGGCTAACTGCTGGTTCAGGAAGTCCGCGGTTCCGGCTGCGATTCCTTCGCGGTCGGTAATACTTTCGTTCACGAAGAGCGACTGGATCTCTCCGCACACCAACTGAGCGGTGCGGGCGTCGTTTGCCTTGAAGGAGATAAAGAATCCGGGCAAACCATTGGACCGCGCAATCTCAGATTGAATGGGCGTGATAGCGATATTCTTTCGCGTTTTGTCGATGCGATCGTCCATCGACATTCCGCCGCCTGCAAACAGGTTGAATCGCTCGATGATTGGCTGCAGACGGGACCGGCTTGTAATCTGTTCCTTCATCGAAGCCAGCCGTCCGCTCAGATCTTCGGTAACGACGGCCCTGACGTAGGACTCCGGCACCTTCTGCTGCTCCACCAGGACGAGTGTCTGCGAGACAAACTGGGGCTGCACGAGATAAGTGATGCCATAGCCGACGATGGGAAAGATGATCGCGGGAATCGCGATGATCCACCATCTTCGCTTCAGAATGGTGGTGTAGTCCTGTACCGTCAATGCGCGATGACCTAGCATGATGACTCCTTAAAATTGTCCCAGACGCGTGGAACGAGGGGTATAGGTAATTCCAACCGCGAACGTCTGGGAGGTGCCGTTCAGTGCGTTCGGCAAAGAGAGGTTATTGTTCTGCGTCTGATTCTGGGCTTCGTAGCTGACGTAGCCGGAGAAATGAGTGCTTATCCGGCGCGTGAGCTGCGCCCCGCCGAAGACGGTGTCGAACTGTTCATTGATGGGAACGATCGAGGTGCCGTCGAATATCTGGGTCAAACCGGTGCTGCGACTGTAAGCAGCATTCAGAGAGGCCACCCAGATCCGGCCGAAGGTGTGTCCCAGGGAAGCGGAGACACTGTCGGAGATAGCGCCCGGCAGTACGCCCGAACCGCCGTTGACTCCGTGCGCGTAACCCACAGATGCACTCGTGAATCCACGTTGGTACGACAGACCGGCCGATGCGGCCGCATTGATTGACGATGGAATCAGTGTGCTGTTCGAACTGGAGATCCACTGGGGGCCGGCGGAGACGCTCATGCTCAGGGTCCGGCTGAGAACACGCTGGTAGGACAGGTTGATGCCTCGAGTTTCAATGTCCGGCTCGGAGTTTACTGTGGCCCCGGCTCCGAAACTGAACGTTGAATACACCGCGTTGAGGCTGACCGAGCTTCGCGCATCCAGGCGGCGGTTCAGCGCCACCGTGCCCGTGATCTGGGTATTGTCGAAAGAACTGTCGCTATCCAGGAAGTGCAGCTTGGTCCATGACCCGGCGCCGCTGATAGAGGTGCTCCGAGCGAGTTGCCGTTCCGCACTTCCGCTCAGCGAGTTCGCGATACGGTTGCCTGCAGTTGAAAGGATCCCGCCGGCGGGTCCGGCTACAGGTCCCTGCACCGGCGTCGCTCCAAGATCGCCCACTCCGGGAATACCGGACAGGCCGGTCGTCGGCGACTGCGGCAGGAAGCTGAACGAATCGGAGATATTGAAGACCCAGCTCCGGGTAACCAATCCCTGTGAAATCGCCGCGCTCACGTAACCCGTCGTGCTCTGCGCCTGCTGGTTTGCCAGAATCACGCCACCGGAAAGAATCAGGTTGGTGGGAAAATTCACGCTCTTTGCCGTATAGGACACATCGCCGGAGAGGGTTGTCGAATAGGTCGTCACACCGGAGCCGTAGTATCCCAGTTGCGCAATCTCGGCTGCGCTGAGAGCGTAATGCACGATTCCGTCGAGGTCAGGGAGATTTGGCCCAACCGTATTGGTCGTCATCGAACTCACGGGTGTGCCGCCTGCCGGAACTGCCTGGCCATAGCAGAGGGTGCCCGCCGTCAGAAGCATCGCCGATACCAATAACCGAAATTTCATAGTCTCCTTCATGGAACGACGATCGTATCCCCCGGAATCAGCATGATTTCCTGGTTGTCGCCTTTCAGTGCCTGCTTATAGTTGAAGGGTAGTTTTTGCTGTTTTCCAGCTACGGTTCGCAAAATATAAATGTGTTTGGAACTGGCGAACGGCGTCAAGCCGCCGGCTGAGACAATCGCCTGCAGCACCGTCATGCCTGGCGTCAGCATGAGCGGGCCAACCTTGTTCAGCTCGCCCACCGCGAAGATCCTCTGGCTGTTGACTCCGAGCACAACGACGGTTACGACGGGATCCTGAAGATACTTTTTGAGACGCTGGCTGATATCGGCAGCCAGTGCCATCGGAGTCAATCCGGCAGCCTTGAGATCTCCGACGAGATTTAACGAGATCATGCCGTCGGGACGAACCGGCACCGTACCCGAAAGCGTGGCGTCCTTCCACACCGTTATCTGGAGCGAGTCCTCCGCTCCGATCACGTACCGGTTCGGATCAAGCGGCCCTCCCGTATTCCCGACGGGAGTATTCCCCACGGGAGCTGAACCTGCTGTGGCCTGTGGCTGAACCTGGGCCGGTGCAGGCGAAGAGCTTACCGGCGGAGTGGAGGGAGCTGGGGTTGCTGTCGTCTTGGGAGCTTGCGCGAATCCCACGGCTGAGATCGTAACCAGCATCACAGTCAATCTGAAACAACACTGCTTCATGAGATAACTCCTCCTAGCGTCCATAACTTTGCCGCTTCCGTCCATTGCGCTCTTTATCCACTCTTTCGAGTTCCATTCCCGGGATCGTTTGCAACCTTAGATGCTTCGGAGCGCATGAAAAACAATGACGTTCCTGAATTTGACCTCCGCCTTCCCGCCAGCAATAGTCTATCCATAAGGTGTCCATCGGCTGTAAATCAAGGAACCTCTTCGGATACGTCGAGTTGGCCGGCTTCGGCGCGGTCTTGCAAAGTACCCATGCAGTAGATTCTTAGATGTGCAGGAACCCCTTTTCATTTAGTCACTTATGCGATTTTTTTCTTTTTTGTCACCGCCACTTCTTTGACCGAGAGGAAAGTTCCTTTGAAATCGGGTCTCGTTATGCAGATTAGCAGCCCTGATGCCAAAATCTTCTCCCCAGGGGAGCCAGAGGCCTACCACTTAAGTTTAATGCGGGCCGGTCAGAATCCCGGGGAAATCGGCCTCGCAAAGAGGTACCCTAATTGCTTAGTGTTTGTATGTGAAGTATAACGTCATACGAACTACTTCAGGGACCCCGCACTCTATGCCCTACACCCCGGACCTCGTTGCGAAGGAAGCTGATCTTACGCTCCCCCCTGCCAGCGAATCCAGCATTCTGTCCCGGATCAATTGGCTGCCCT
>DATAVY010000281.1:0-5626 GCA_036267495.1 Edaphobacter sp. | reverse complement strand
CAAAATGTTAGCATACCCAGACAATATGGGGACGTTATTGCCACGATATAGGCATCGTGGACACAATCGATGCAGCTTTATGCGGTCATAGCTGCGGAATCACAGTCGAGTTGTCAAAAGGCCAAATCGAACCCGTTTGGGTAAGCCTTCTCTATTAGTACCGTTCGATCTTGTTTATTTTGTGTGGGTTAAGAGGTTTTGGGGCTTGACATGCGATTTCTGGGCTGTTTTTGGAAAAAATAATTTTGGTGGGACGGAAGAAACTTGGAATCAGTGGTTTCCGGTTACGCTGGGGGGCAGGGCAAGGCAAGTTTGACGGCAAATACAACCACAGGTCCTTCGGCTGCGCTGCCTGCAAAGCTCGAGCAGCTTCGCTCAGGTTGACGGTTCGGGTGGCAGACGCAGAAGCAAATGCGGGGGTTCTTCGCTTCGCTCAGAATGACAAAAAGGGTTGAGCTAACTAAACAAAAAAGAGAAAGGGCTGAGAGGGTTCCTCTCAGCCCTGAAATTTGTAACTTCAGTTGTTACCGATGGCCGCCGCCACCACCACGTGCGCCGCCACCACCACCTCCGCGCGAACCACCACCGCCGCCGCCGCCGTGGAAGCCGCCGCCAGAGGGGGCTGCATGGAAGCCGCCACCGCGGTTGCCGACGGGTGCGGAGTAGCTACGGTTTTGCGTGGGCTGGGAGAAGCTGCGTCCCTGGCTGGGCTGGGAGAAGCCGCGGCTCTGGCTTGGCTGAGAGAAGTTACGCGCGCCGTTGTTGACGGCTCCACGATTGAACGAGCGGGAGTCGTTGTGGACTGCGCCGCTGTAGGCGGAGCGGCCTGCGCTTTGGCCCGACGAGCGGCCGAAGTTTGAGCTGCGGCCGTTGATGGCAGAACCGCGGAAGCCTGCCGCGCCACGATTGCCGCCAAATGCGGTGTTGTGGACGAAGCTGTTGCCGCCAGCGCGCCCGGAGAATCCGGCGTAGGCGCGGTTGTAGGTGTGGAAGCCGATGCCGCGACCGATGTTGCAGTAGGCGCGGTTATAGAAGAAGCGACCGCCGCCCCAGTATCCGCCATAGAAGCCGATACCGAAGTAGCCGAAGCCGTAGTTGATGCCACCGTAGTAGCCAACGTAGGGTCCCCAGTAACCGGGATACCAGGAGTAGCCAAAGCCGCCGTCGCCCCAGAAGCCGGGGGTCCAGAGAGCGTTGACGTAGGGAGGCATGACCCAGGCGCCCTGCACCCATTCATAGCCGGCACCGGTCCAGGCCCAATAGCCGGGGGTCCAGACGTAACCATCGCCGGGAGCTTCCGGCTGCTGGTAGTCGGGGATTTCGGGAGGCGCCTGTTGTACGCCGGTGATGCTTGCCGCAGCCTCTTGCTGGGCTGTGGGACCTTGCTGCTGGTTGGGATCCTGAGCGTAGCCCTGTTGGTATGCCTGATCCTGCTGGGCCGGGGGCTGGGCATATTGATTTTGAGGGTCGCCCTGCTGCTGTTGCATGCCGGGCGGCGGACCGGCGGGGCCATAGGGGTCGCTGGATGGAACCTGGGATGGGGTTTGCGCAAAGGCCGCGGAAGAGAGGATGAGACCAGCCAGGACGGTGGTACCAACCGAATTTTTAAAGCTGCGAAGGAACGTCATAACCTTACCTGCCTGCCCGTCTTCGTTTTCCGGCGGTTGCATCGAGCCAACCGGACTTCGAGAGGGGCAAGGACGAGTTCCAGCCTGGCAAGTGATCCCAGGTCAAGCGCTCAGTCAATTAGACACGAATATTAACTATTTGTTGCACGAAAGCAAGGGTGTTGTGGGACAAGGGGTTGCAGGCGAAGTGCCGGAGCTGAAGCTCACCCATGGATGTGCGATTTTTCTGGGCGAGTTTGTGAGAGGGAATGCAGGAGGCAAGAAGGCATACTGCTGAAAAAACTGGCTTGCGAAGGAAACAGCGTACCTCAGCGGCTGAAGCCGCGTCACAAAAGGAAGCACTTATGGCACGGATGAATCCGTGCCCTTAAGCAAGGCGGACTTTTTCCGCAGCCTGTCAGGGCAGTGGGATGACAGAAAGAAAGACAACAGCGGATCCCCTGCGGGGATGACAACCAGAAAGGCAACGGCAAGTGCAGAGACAACGGCAGATCCTACGACGGCGTTTGACAGGCTCAATGCGCCGCTGTTGGGGTGGTGAATAGGACTTTGGGGCATAGGACGTGGACGCCGCTGTTGGTGTCGACGAGCTGGGTGATGTCGACATCGCAGGCGACCGAGATGAGGGAGTAGGCCTGGTCGCGGGTGAGATGGGGGTGGTCGGGGATTTGCTCGGAGAGGAAGGTGATCATGTTGCGGATGGCCATTTCGGTGGCGGTTTTGAGGTTTTCGTCGAAGCCCATGGCGATGTATTGCGTGGGGGTTTCGGCGCGGGGCCAGAGGAGGCGGTGCGGGTCGTCGAGACTGCCTTTGTGAACGATGAACTGGAAGGTGCCGGAGAGCTGGGTTTCAAGCGCAGTGATGTCGACTTCGCCGTTGCCCTGGCCGGCGTGGCCGTCGCCTGCTTCGAAGTTGGCGCCTTTGGAGTTGACGGGAAGAAAAAGAGTGGTGCCGGCGACTAGCTCTTTGTTGTCCATATTGCCGCCGTGCATCCAGGGCGGAGCGGAGTTGTATTTGCCGCCCTGAGCGGTGGCGATGCCCATGCTGCCGAAGAAGGGATGAAGGGGGATGTCGATGCCGGGAGCGAAGTGGCCGATCATCTTTTCGCGATCGAGGGGGATGAGGCGGGATTTGCTGTAGGGGAAGTCGTTGGGGAGGAAGCCGCGACCGGCGCCGAAGGAGTTGCAGGCCCAGGGGACGTCGATGTCGATCTTCTGGATGCGGACTTCGAGGACGTCACCGGGTTCGGCTCCTTCGATGGCGACGGGGCCGGTGAGGATGTGGCCGCCGGGACCTCTTTCTGCGGCGGGATAGTTTTTGTAGATGTCGTCGACGTAGGCGGGGATGTCGGATGGGGCGATACCGAGGGCTTCGAGGCGTGGGCGCGGGCCGCAGGTGGAGAGGGTCTGGATTTTGACGGTGTCGCCGGATTTGACGGTGAGGACGGGTCTGGCCTGGGCGGAGTAGAAGCCCCAGGCTACGGTGGTGGGGGTGGCGAGTAGGGTTTGCGTGGGTTGTTGCGTTTGAGCTGCGAGGACGGCTGCGGGGATAGCGAGGAGGGCAGCTGCGCTTAGAGCGACTGTGCGGAGGAGGCTGGTGGGCATGAGGTTTTATATATCACAGAGGTTCGGGATGGCGCGGGAGGGGCATACCCCATGGGCTAAAGCCCCCGTATATTTAGGACTGAAGAGACCCAGGGCTGAAGCCCTGGGGTACCTAGAAGCCAAGGCGTGTGATTGCCGCTCCTCTGAGTTTTATCGCGGGCGTTCGACGTTTATCAAAGATAGAAGTGGAGAGATAGAAGGATGTTTGTGCCTGGACATTTTTTGTTTGCGCCGTCGCAGCGGATTCACTTTATCGGGATCGGCGGGATTGGGATGAGCGGGATCGCGGAGATTCTGCTGACGATGGGGTATTCGGTTTCAGGCAGCGATTTGAAACGGTCGGCGGTGACAGATCGTTTGCTGGGGATGGGGGCGCGGATCTTCGAGGGACATGCGGCGAGTAATGCTTCGGCGAGCGATGTGGTGGTGACGAGCTCGGCGGTGGCGAAGAATAATCCTGAGGTGCTGGAGGCCAGGGAACGGAAGATTCCGGTGATTCAGCGGGCGGAGATGCTGGCGGAGTTGATGCGGCTGAAGTATGGGATTGCCGTGGCGGGGATGCATGGGAAGACGACGACTACTTCGATGGTGGCGGCGGTGCTGGGTGGTGGGGGGTTGGATCCTACGGTTGTTGTGGGTGGGCGCGTGGATGCGATGGGGTCGAATGCCCGGCTGGGGAGCTCGCAGTATCTGGTGGCGGAGGCGGATGAGAGCGATCGGAGTTTTCTGAAGCTGTCGCCGGTGCTGGCGGTGGTGACGAATCTCGATCGCGAGCATATGTATTGCTATCGGGATATGGAGGATGTGGAGGGGGTGTTTGTGGAGTTTATGGATCGGCTGCCGTTTTATGGGGCGACTACAGCTTGCGTGGACGATGCGCTGCTGGCTGGAGTGCTGGGGAGGGTGCGGCGGCGGGTTTATACGTATGGCGAGAACGCGGATGCGGATTTTCGCGTAGCGGTGCTGGCGAAAGATGCGGAGAGCCACTCGCTGTTTGAGGTGAACTACAAGGGATTGGTGCTGGGACGGTTTCGGCTGCATGTTCCGGGGCGGCACAATGTGTTGAACGCTACGGCGGCGGTGGCGGTGGGAGTGCAGCTGGGGGTGGCTCCGGATCAGATTGCGGCGGGGCTGGAGAGTTTTCGGGGAGTGGATCGGCGGTTTCAGATTAAGGGCGTGGTGCGTGGGGTGACGGTGGTGGATGACTATGGGCATCATCCTACGGAGATTGTGGCTACGCTGCGGGCGGCGCGGGATTGCGGGTATAAGCGCGTGCATGTTTTGTTTCAGCCGCACCGTTTTACGCGGACTCGAGATTTGATGACGGAGTTTGCGGGGGCGTTTGCGGATGCGGATACGGTGGAGGTGCTGGATATCTATGCAGCGAGTGAGGAGCCGATTGAGGGAGTGAATGCGCAGGCGCTGGTGAAGGCGATTCGTGGAGTTGAGGCGGGGAAAGTCGAGGTGGGATATGCGGCTGCGGCGCCGGAGGCGGTGAAGGTGCTGGTGGAGCGGGCGGAGGCGGGGGACGTGATTCTGACGCTGGGGGCGGGGAGTGTTTCGCAAGCGGGTGCGATGCTGCTGGAGGGGCTGGCTGGAAACGGGTGAGTTCCTGAAAGGGTACATGCGGAAGAAGTTGGGTGATCGAGCGGTTGGGGCGGGTTATTCTCGAAATGGCGATTCTCGCGGCCTTGCTCAGGTTTGCGACATAGCGATGTAGTTTCGAAGCGCGGGACAGCGGTGCTTGATGCGCCTGAGGAGGGGTATGCCTCGGATTCTGAGGGATCGCGGAGAGTTTCGGCTTCGGCGAGCAGGAAGATGCGACGCGATCTGGTTGAAGATTTTGCAGAGCCGTACGAGGACGATGATGTGCCGGTGGGACGGCGGAAGGCGGGAGTGCGGGTCAGGTTTCGCGGATTGCCGGCGACGAAGTGGGGAAGGATCTTTGCCGGGGTTGTGCTGCTGCTGTTCGCGGGCGCAGGAGTAACGGCGTTTTTGATGGCGCGAAGTTATTTGCTGCAGGATGCGCGGTTTGTGATTCCGTCGTCTTCGGCGATCGAACTCGAAGGGAATGCGCATGTGACGCGGGCGCAGCTGCTGGGGATCTTTGGCGAGGATGTGGAGCGAAATATTTTTACGGTTTCGCTGGAGCAGCGGAAGGCGGAGTTGGAAAGGCTGCCGTGGGTGGCGCATGCGACGGTGATGCGGCTGCTGCCGAACCGGATGCGGGTCGAGATTGTGGAGAGAACGCCTGTGGCGTTTGTGCGGCAGGGGAGCCATATCGGGCTGGTGGACGCGAATGGCGTGCTGCTGGATATGCCGGTAGATGCGAAGACGGGCGAACACTATTCGTTTCCGGTGGTGACGGGGATTGCGGCGAGTGATCCGCTATCG
>DATAVY010000280.1:0-3795 GCA_036267495.1 Edaphobacter sp. | reverse complement strand
AGCCATCCTCGGCCTGCAAAACGGCAACGTAGAGCTTTGGGCGCTCCCCACCAAGGTCTTCAGCAACCTGCATCTCTCTGCCGAGATCGACGGCTACACCGTCCCCATCGACCTCAACGCCGCAGCCGCAACCATCGACGTCCAACCCGACCACACCACCATCACCTACTCCCATGCCGCCATCACCGTCCGGCAGCACATGTTCATCCCCGCAGGCGAGAACAATCAGGCTCATGGCGCCATCATCTTCTTTGAGATCGAAGCCATCCGCCCCGCAGTCCTCACCATCTCGCTCGATCCCGTGATGGTCGAGCAGTGGCCTGCGCCCTCCTTCGGTCGCCCCAGCGCTTTCTGGCGGCCCATCGATTCCGGCGGAGCCTTCGTCCTCTCCACCGACAACCCCGAGCTCTTCGGCATGGTAGGAATGCCCAACGCAACCTCAGGTCCGCTCGCGCCTTACCAGGAGCGTCCCCAGGCCCTCCCGCTTGAGTTCAAACTCCGCTTCGATCCCGCGAAAGACCGGCACCACTTCTTCCCCTTGATCGCGGAAGTCAGCCGGTCAGGCGAAAAAAACTCACCCACCTCAATCGCCGCCCTGCAAAATCATCTCGTCGCAACCGCGAACGCTCTCCCCGAAATCTACCGCCAGACCTGCGCCTACTACGATCACTTTTTCGATAGCCGCCTCACCGTCCACACCCCCGACTCGCACTTCGACGCAGCCCTGCAATGGGCCGAAATCGCTATCGACCAGGCTAAAGTCCGCACCGGCGACGAAACCGGATTAGTCGCAGGCTGGTACCCGTCATTCGACTCAGCGCGTCCCGGCTTCGGCTGGTACTTCGGCCGCGACGCTCTATGGACCCTCTACGCCGTCAACAGCTACGGCGATAAAACTCTTGCCAAACAGGCATTGCAATTTCTCGCCAAACGCCAGCGCGCCGACGGAAAGATCATGCATGAGTTCTCGCTTACCGCAGACGATCTGCACGGCGATCTCACCTGGGCCACCCTCGGTTACGAATACGCCGCCGCCGACGCCACCCCACTCTTCATCATGGCCGTCGCAGACTACGTCCGTGCCACAGGCGATCTCGACTTCTTGCGCACGCATTGGGACCAGCTCAAAAAAGCCTACGGCTTCGACCGCGCCCACACCACCGAAGGGGTCTACGACAACACCCAGGGCACAGGCTGGGTCGAAGCATGGCTGCCAAAACTTCCTCATCAGGAGATCTACCTCGCCGCTCTCGATCAAGCCTCCACCCAGGCCATCGCGGACATGGCAAACCTCATGCAGGACCCAACCCTCGCCTCCAGCGCAGACGCTCAATCGAAACACATTGCCGGAGTCGTCGCCAGCTACCAGCAAAGCGACGGCGCCTACGCCTTCAGCCGCAACCCCGATGGCAGCTTCGATCCGACCTCAACCATCTTTCCCGCCGTCGCCCTCTGGTCGAAGAAAGATTCTCTTCCCGCACCGGGCACGATGCTCTCCCTGTGGGCCTCGCATCACTTCGCCACCGACTGGGGCGCGCGTTCGGTCAATGACACCGCCTCCGTCTTCGACCCCATCAGCTACCACCAAGGCTCTGTCTGGCCCCTGTTCACAGGATGGGCCTCGCTCGCCCAATACCGCACCGGTCGTCCTCTGGCCGGATATGCCGCTCTCATGCGCAATGTCGACCTTACCTGGGCTCAGGATCCAGGCTTCGTCACCGAAGTCCTCTCCGGCAGATTCTTTCAGCCTCTCGGACGCAGCAGCTCGCATCAACTCTGGTCCTCCGCCATGGTTCTCTCTCCCGCCATTCGCGGCCTCTTCGGCATCGACGTGGACGCTATACATCGCACCCTGCGGTTAAAGCCGCAACTACCCGCTACATGGGACTCTGCAGAGATTCGCAATGTTCGGGTTGGCGACGACCTCTACGACATCACGCTCAAGCGCGATTCTGCTCGTCTTCTTGCGACCGTTCGCTCCCCACAACCAACCGTTCTATGCATCAACACCCAAAACCAAATCTGCAATAATCACCCCGCCACCACCCGCACCGTCTCCCTGCCCTTGCCCCCCGTCGAAGTCTCGTTGCCGGACCAGCAACTCCCGGAAGCTGGCAGCCTCACGAGCCAGCCCAGCGTTATCGACGAATCCTACCAACTCGACCGCCTGTCGCTAACGCTCGAAGGCCTCGCCGGAACAACGGTCGATCTCTACCTCAGAAAAAATATGCCGGACTCCTCCGGCAAACGCGCCGCGGACATCAAGATCGAGGGAGCAGAAAAAATCGACAGCAACAAACTGCGGGTTACCTTCCCTCAAGGTCAAGGTTTCGTTTCCCAAGAAGTTCGTATCTTGTGGCCAAAATAACGCTTCAATTTCCTTTTTGACCTGTCGCGTCTTTCGCGGGCTCCTCATTCCACGGTGGCGTTTCCTGCCCCAGCAGGTTGTGCACAAAAAAGTCCTGCAATTTCCGCTGGCCATAAGCCCCACCGGCGCCATGCCCGCCTCCGGGTACGTACAGCAGGTCAAATGATTTGTTAGCCTTCTCCAACCGGTCCGCGACTTGAAATGTTGATGAAGGATCGACGTTCTTGTCCATCTCCCCTACCACCAGCATCAGCTTGCCCTGCAATCGCCAAGCATTGTCCACATTCGAGGACTCTGAGTACTGCGGCCCAATCGGCCAGCCCATCCACTGCTCGTTCCACCAGATCTTGTCCATCCGGTTGTCATGGCATCCGCTGTTCGAAACCGCGACCTTGTAAAACTCCGGATGAAACAGCAGCGCACCCATCGAGTTCTGGCCCCCAGCCGAAGTGCCGAAGATTCCCATCCGCGAAATGTCATACCACGGATGCTGCGCCGCATAAGCTTTGTGCCACAAAATCCGGTCCGCAAAACCCGCGTCCTTCAGGTCGTGCCACGCCACATCGTGAAACGCCTTCGAACGGTTATTCGTCCCCATCCCATCGATCTGCACCACGACAAACCCAAGCTCCGTCAGCGCCTCAGATCGCGTACTGAACGTCTTCGGCACAAACGAGCCCTGCGGCCCCGCATAGATGTCCTCGATCACTGGATATTTTTTCTTCGCATCGAAGTTCGCCGGCTTCCACACCACGCCCCATATCTCCGTCCTGCCATCGCGGCCCTTCGCCATGAACGGCTCCGGAGCGTGCCACCCCGCCGCCTTCAACTTGTCGATGTTCCCCCGTTCCAACTCAGCAATCTTCACATTCCCTACCGTGCGATATAGCGTCAACACCGGAGCAGTATCGATCGTGCTCACCAGGTCGACGTAATACTTCCCATCGCCTGAAAACTCGACATGATGATTGCCAGGTCCCTCCGTCAGCGGCGTCAGCCCGCTGCCATCGAAGTTGATCCGGTAGGCATGAACGAAATAGGGATCCTCCCCGGCATTCATGCCACTGGCTTCAAACCAAATCTGCCGCTTCTCCTCATCGACGCGGTTTACCGCCCTCACCACCCACTCGCCTTTGGTGATCTGCTGTTTAAACTGCCCCGTCGTGCCATCGACCAGATAAAGATGCTCCCACCCGTCGCGCTCCGAGCCCCAGACGATCTCTTTCCCATCGGCTACGTCATAGCGATACTTCTTGCCCGTATCCGTCTGATTCATGACGAGCGGCCTGTAATCGACAAACGCCTTGCTCTGCTCATCGATCAGAGTGCGTGCCACGCCCGTCTTCCCATCCACCTCGATCACGCGATACACCTGATGCCCACGCTGGTTGTACTCAAAAGTGAACCCTCGCCCATCCTTCCACCAC
>DATAVY010000279.1:0-9569 GCA_036267495.1 Edaphobacter sp. | reverse complement strand
TGTCGTTCTCGACCTGCTCGGGAGTTTCGACCACGGTCTTGAAGACATAAGCGCGGATCTCGCCGGTTTCGCGGTCCATTTCGGTGCGCATGTTCTTCTGGGTCTTGCGGTACTTGCGCGTGTCCAGGGCCCAGGCGCTGGCGGAGGCGGTATTGGAGACGAGGGGGTCGGCCCCCATGGTGAGGCCGCCGACTGCTTCGGCTTGCGGGATATGTTGGCGGATGAGGTGGTAGAGGACGAGGCCGGAGAGGCGGCCGCCTTCGGCGTGGAGGGTGGTGGTGCGGCAGTCGATGTAGTAGTCGGACTTCTTGCCACTGGCGAGGGTGAAGTCGCCGAGTTTGAAGGAGAGGGTGGCGATGAGGTTGAGCAGAACGGTGCGATTGTCGGCTTGTGTTTCAGGCATAGTTGGCTCGATTCTCGATTGTAACGGTGGCGTCCCCCCACCCCCTCCCAAAAGTACCCAAAGTCTTCATTGCAGATACTTTAGGTTTGGACTTCGGTTTTCAGTGAAGCGTAAAGTCTTTCGAATCAGCAAGGACATTTCTAAAGTCTTCATTCCTTTGATCTTAAAGAAAAAAGCCCTGGCCTGTAGGCCGGGCTTTCTGCTCTTTCTTTCTTACTATTTCTATTATAACAGCTGGAGCATAACTAAGTTTCATCCGGATGTTATTGTGGGACAAAGGGTTGAGTGGTTTTGGGGGCTTGACAAGCGATTTTTGGGCGGAAAATGAAGAAAAAAGTTGTAACACCAACAAATAACGGAAGATAAGCCGCGCGAATGATAGTAGTAAAAAGGCGACAGCAAGAATAAGGGCAATCCATCAGCCTCGGCTCCCAGCAGTCGGCTTCCGCTGGAGCCCAGGGCTTCGCTCAGGATAGAGAGGTGGCCGCCTGGCTGCCGGCTTTTGAGCGGGACTGAAGTTCCCGCCACGAAGAACGGGTGAGACTGACTATTCGTAGCGAAGGGCGATGATGGGGTCGACTTTGGCGGCTCGGTGAGCGGGGAACCAGGCGGCGATCAGGATGACGAGGGAGATGACGAGTGCGGCGGCTATCAGGGTGAGCGGGTCTGTGGAGCTGAGGCCGAAGAGTTGGGACTGGATGGTGTGGGTGGCGGCCAGAGTGGCGGGGATGCCCAGCGCTATGCCTATGGCGAGAAGGAGGAGAGATTCTTTGAGGACCATCCAGAGAACACCGGTCGACTGAGCGCCGAGGGCGATGCGAATACCAATTTCATTGGTGCGGCGAACGACATTGTAGGTCATGACACCGTAGAGGCCGATGCAGGCGAGCGAGAGAGCGAGGAGAGAGAAGAAGGTTGAGAGCTGCGAGATAAGGGTTTCGGTGGACATCAAGCTTTCGATCTGCGTGCCCATGGTCTTTACTTCGAGTAGGGGAAGATTGGGGTCAATCCCGGCAAGCGCGGAGCGGACGGCTGTGGCTGCCTTTGCAGGATCGCCGGTGGTGCGGAGTTGGATTGAGTAGGCGTAGCTGTCGTCGCCGGTGAGCTGCGCAACAGGAAGATAAATCATAGGGCGATGGCTATCGCGCGGGCTGCCGTATTTGGTGTCGCGGACGATGCCAGCGATCTGCCACTCGCCTTTTACGCTGGGGTCGCCTACGGTGAAGCTATGGCCGATGGCGTCGCCGCGGGGAAAGAAGTGGCTGGCCATGGTTTGATTAACGACAACGATTCTGGGCGAGTTGGCAGTGTCGCGGGATTCGATCGGCCGACCCTGTATGACGGGAATGTTAAGCGTTTTGAAGTAGTCCATGCTGACGCGGTTCATCAAAGTGTTGAGGTCCTGGCCGGGGGCTGGGGTGGAGCCCTTGATATCGATGGGGGAGCCCCAGTTGCCGAGGTTGATGGCGGGGACGCCGGAGATGGTTGCGGATTGGACGCCGGGAATGGCGTCGAGGCGGCTGAGGATGCGGTCGTAGAGGCCATTGAGCTGCTCAGGTTTGTATCCAGCGAACTTGGCGTTGAATTGAACGACAAGAATGTTGGTGCGGTTGAAACCGAAGTCCTGATTTCGCAGGTTGTAGAAGGTGCGAAAAAAGAGTCCTGCTCCGGCGAGGAGCATAAGCGAGAGCATGATCTGGATGGTGACGAGGAGGTTGGGGAAGAGGCGGCTTGAGCGTCCGCCGGAGCCGGCCGCGGTGCGCGCGTTGGAGGTAAGGGTAGGAGCGACGCTGATGCGCGAGATACGCAGGGCGGGGGCAATGCCGAAGAGCAGGGCAGTGAGAATGGAGAGGCCGAAGGTGAAGGCGAGGACACGCAGATCGGGCGTGGCGGAGAGCACGCTATTGTGCGCCTGCCCCGTGACGAAGTTGATGAGGAAACGGGTTCCGAAGAAGGCAAGGAACAGGCCAAGCGCGCCACCGATGGAGGAGAGAAGAAGGGTTTCGGTGAGGATCTGCCGGATAATACGAGAGCGGCTGGAGCCGAGAGCGAGACGGGTGGAGAACTCTCTTTCGCGTGAGGCGGCTTTGGCTAAGAGAAAGTTTGCGAGATTGGCGCAGGCGATGAGAAGCACGAGAATGACGACTCCCATAAGGATGTGGAGAGGCTGCTCGTAGATGAGACGCATGGTGGAGACGCCGGCTGCTCCGGGCAACAGTTGAACGAATGTCTTTTGGATCTGCTGGATTTTTTCAGCATCGAGGCGCTGCCCTTCGTATTCGGTGAGGTATTGCTGGGTCTGCGTGGTGACCCAGGCCTGGAGTTGCGCGATGTTTGTCCCCGGTTTGGTGCGGCCTATGAAGTGCAGCCAGCGAAGTCCCCGAGGGCCGAGCAGAGTGGGATGCTGGCTGATCTCGACCTGCATGGTGAGAGGGAGCCACATGTCGGGCGAATATGCGTCGAGCTCAACGCCGTAGAAATTCGCGGGCATGACTCCGATGACGGTGAAGGGAACTCCGTTGATGACGATGGAGCTGCCGATGACGGAGGGATTGGCTGCGAGGGATTGCTGCCAGTAGCGATAGCTGACGACGGCGACGGGATTGCGGCCGGGAGCTTCGGCGTCAGCGGGGAGGATGGCGCGGCCGAGAAGAGGATTGGCGCCGAGGACGGAGAAGAAGTTGCCGGAGACGAGATGGCCGACGGCCTGGGTTGCGGAGGCGGTGTCGGTAGCGCTGGAGTGCACGCTGATCTGCGAGGGAAAGCTGGAGAAAGCGGCAATTCCCTGAAAGAGGGTTTGCTGCTGCTGGAGCTTCTGATAGAAGTCGTAGGCAAAGATGTCCATGGGGCCGGCAGGAATGCCGGTGATCATGCCGCCGCCGAACTCCTGGCCGAAGGCGACGAGCTCTTCCGGATGGGAGACGGGGAGCGACTTCAATATGAGGTTGTCGATGAGGGTGAAGATTGCGGTGTTAGCTCCGATGCCGAGGGCGAGTGAGAGGATGGCGACGGCGGTGAAGCCTCGGTTTTTGGCCATCACGCGGAGGCTGTAACGAATGTCCTGCGCGATGCTTTGTGCGGTGGACTCCCATGTTGAGGAGCGGACTTTTTCTTTCACGGTTTCAGGGCTTCCCATTTCGATGCGGGCGGCGCGCTGGGCTTCGTGAGGGTCGAGGCCGCTGCGGATCTTCTCTTCGGCGGAGGCTTGCTGGAAGGCGAGAAGTTCTTCGTCCATGTCGCGGCTTCGCTGGTCTTTGTGGAAGAGGGCTTTGATTCCGCTGATGAGATTGTGGAAGGGCATGGCGGCTCCTGATCTTGGAGGGTGATCGTTGAGAGCTCAGGCTTCGAGGATGCTGGTGATGGCGGCGAGCTGGCGGCCCC
Organism: Edaphobacter sp.; assembly: GCA_036267495.1. GTDB lineage: Bacteria > Acidobacteriota > Terriglobia > Terriglobales > Acidobacteriaceae > Edaphobacter. The sequence continues at coordinate 5,785 of DATAVY010000279.1, read as the reverse complement.
ATTGCTGGGTCTCTTCCTTGAGGGCTTTGCGGCCACGGTCGGTGAGGAGATAGTACCTGGCGCGGCGATTGTTTTCGGTGGCGCGCCACTCGGACTTGATGCGTGCGGCGCGTTCGAGCCGGGTGAGGGCGGGGAAGAGGGAGCCGGGGTTGACCCGGAAGACTCCATTGCTGATCTGCTCGATGCGGAGGGCTACGCCGTAGCCGTGCATGGATTCGAGAGCAAGGGTTTTAAGGATCAGCATCTCGAGGGTTCCCTGGATGAGGTCGCTGGGTTTGTCGGGCATGGCGGTGTTCCTCTTGATGGTCTAGAGGTACATGGTTCTCCACTAGATTGTCAAGAGGAGGGGTGTTGATTGCTGGTTTGGCAACGCCGGGACGATTCTCTGGGGGATTCTAATTTCATTAACGAAACATGACCTGCTTGCTTCATAATGGAGCGGTTGAGTGAGTGTTCCTCGAACAGGAGACTATGGCGGTTCGGAAGACGACGAAGAGGCTGTATTTGATTCCGGTGCTTTCGAAGGCGCTGGATATTCTTGAGCTGCTGCAGGCGGAGAACCAGCCGATGTCGCTGGAGGCGATTCACCGGCAGACGCGAATATCGAAGACGACGGTATACCGGGTGCTGAAGACGTTTGTGCATCGCGGGTACCTGTCGCAGTCGCCGGATGGGTTGTACCGGCAGGTGACGCGGCCGAAGAAGCTGCGGTTCGGGTTTGGCGGTCAGAGCGCGGATATGCCGTTTTCCGTTGAGGTGACGGAGAGTCTGAAAGATGCGGCGGCTTCGGTGGGAGTGGATTTATTGATTCTGGACAACCGCTATGATGCGCCGACGGCGTTGAAGAATGCCGAGGAGTTTGTCAGGAGCAAGGTGGACCTGGTGATCGAGTTTCAGGTGGAGCAGGAGGTTGCGCCGATGATTGGGGACAAGATCGCGGGGGCTGGGATTCCGCTGATCGCGATCGATATTCCGCATCCGCATGCGACCTACTTTGGCGTGGATAACTATAGGGTGGGAATAGAGGCCGGTGAGGCGCTGGCGGCGCATGCGACGGCGAACTGGGAGGGTAAGGTGGATTGGGTGATCGGGCTCGATCTGCCGGAGGCGGGGCAGCTGGTGCAGAGCAGGATTACGGGAGCGTTCGAGGGTGTGAGGGCGGGGCATCCGGAGCTGCCGGTGGAGGCGTTTGTGCGGATCGATGGGCGGGGGATGCGGGACCGGAGCCGGAAGCTGATCTCGGATTTTCTGCAACGGCATCCGAAGGACAAACATATTTTGATTGCGGCGGCGACGGACTCGAGTGGTCTGGGCGCTGTCGATGCAGTGCGGGAGCAGAAGCGCGAGAAGCATGTGGCGATCGTGGGGCAGGATTGTATCGCCGAGGCGATCCTGGAAATGCGACGAGACAAGTCTCCGCTGATCGGGTCGGTTTCGCATGAGACGAGTTCGTATGGGCCGAGTTTGATTCATCTTGGGTTGTCGCTGCTGAAGGGGCAGACGGTGCCTCCCTATAATTATGTGGCGCATCGTATGGTGACGCGGGAGTCGCTGCAGTAGCGGGAATTACGGGGCGGCGGGGATTGAGGAACGGCAGGCGTTTTCCCCATTGGAAATAGTTGCCGTATTGGTGTTGGCTGTGGAATGATAGTCGGGGCCTGCATTTTGGCCGACATGAGGTCGACACACATGACAACAAAGAGTGGGCCGCGGTTTTTGGAAGATCGTTGGGATGACGCGATTGCGTCGAAGCTGGATGAGCCGGAGTTATTAAGGTACCGGTCGAACCTGCTGGGTTCGGATTTGCGGATTACGAACTTTGGCGGAGGGAATACGAGCTCGAAGGTCGAGCAGGTGGATCCGCTGGATGGGAAGACGAAGCAGATTCTGTGGGTGAAGGGGAGCGGGGGCGACCTGGGGAGCATTAAGCGCGGGGGATTTGCGACGCTCTATATGGATAAGCTGCTGGCGCTGGAGAAGGCGTATCGCGGTGTGGATCTGGAAGACGAGATGGCGGAGATGTATCCGCTGTGTACGTTTGGAAATAATCCAGTTGCGGCTTCGATCGATACGCCGCTGCACGGGTTTCTTCCGTTTGCGCATGTGGACCATCTGCATCCGGACTGGGGAATTGCGCTGGCGGCCTCGGCGAACGGAAAGATCAAGATGGAGGAGTTCAATAAGGAATTCGGGCACAAGCTGGTGTGGCTGCCGTGGCAGCGGCCTGGGTTTGAACTGGGAATGATGCTGAAGAAGATTGTTGCCGAGACGCCGGGGTGCGACGGCGTGGTGTTGGGCGGGCATGGGCTTTTTACCTGGGGCAATACGCAGCGTGAAAGCTATTTGAATACGATTACGGTCATCGATCAGCTGGGGCAGTTTATCGAGCGGCATGCTGCGGCGGTGTACAAGGTGTTCGGCGGCGGTGCGGTGAAGGCGCGGGAGGATCGCGCGGAGATTGCGGCTGCGATCATGCCTTATTTGCGCGGCGCGGTGTCGCGGAAGCAGCGGTGGATTGGAAGTTTTTCGGATTCGAAGCAGGTGCTGGAGTTTGTGAATTCGGCGCAGGCGGAGAAGCTGGCGCACCTGGGGACGAGTTGTCCGGATCACTTTATTCGGACAAAGATTCGACCGATGTTCATCCGGTGGAATCCCGCGGGCGATGGCGGGATTGCCGGCGCAGCCGCTGAGTTGAAAGAGTCGATTGAGACGGCGCTCGAGACTTATCGGACGGAGTATGCGGAGTACTACAAAAAGTATGCGGTAAAGGATTCGCCTGCGCTGCGGGATGCGAGTCCGATGGTGGTGCTGCTGCCGGGCGTGGGAATGTTCAGTTTTGGCAAGAACAAGACGGAGTCGCGAATTACGAGCGAGTTCTATAGCAATGCGATCGGTGTGATGCAGGGTGCCGGCGCACTGGGTGGGGGAGTGGACTGCAAGGAGATTCCTCAGGCCGGCCCGGCGGCTTCTGCGGACCAGTTTTCGAGCCATGCGAATTACGTTGCGCTGCCGCCGGGCGAGGCGTTCCGGATTGAGTACTGGAAGCTGGAGGAGGCAAAGGTTCGCAGGCAGCCGCCGGAGAAGGAGCTGAGCCGGCGGATTGCGTTGATTGTCGGCGGAGGCAGCGGCATTGGGCGCGAGGTTGCGCTGCTAGCGGCGGAGCGTGGCGCGCACGTGATGATTGCGGACCGCGATGTGAAGGGTGCGGAGGCGGTCTCGGAAGAGACGAAGGCGATTGCCGGCAAAGAGGCGGTCGGCTGGACGAGCATCGATATTCGCGACCGGAAGACGATCAAAACTGCACTCGAGGCGACGATCAGGCAGTTTGGCGGGATCGATATTCTGATCAATACCGCTGCGCTGTTTCCTTCTTCGCCGGACGGCGTGATCAGCGATGCGCAGTGGGCGTTGACGCTGGAGGTTAATGTTACGGCGAACTATCTGCTGGCGGATGAAGCGGCGAAGCTTTTCGCGGAGCAGGGGATTGACGCCAGCGTGGTTTTGACGAGCTCGGCGAACGCTGTTGTGGCAAAGCGCGGCAGCGAGGCTTACGACGTGAGCAAGGCGGCTTTGAGTCATCTGGTGCGGGAGCTGGCGATTTCCATGGCTCCCAAGGTGCGCGTGAATGGGATTTCGCCGGCGACGGTGGTGAAGGGATCGACCATGTTTCCTCGCGACCGCGTGATTGCTTCGCTGACGAAGTACAAGCTGCCGTTTGAGGAGAAGATGAGCGACGACGAGCTGCGGAATGAGCTGGCTAAGTTTTATGCGACGCGTACGTTGACGCATCAGCCGATCGATCCGAAGGATTGTGCGCAGGCGATCATGTTTCTCGCTGGACCGCTGGCGCGATGCACGACCGGCCATCTGATTCCGGTGGACGGCGGATTGACAGAGGCCTATCTGCGATGAAGGTACGCGGGATGAAGAGAAACATTCGATGAGGAGGCGAACGCCTGATATGGCGCTGCTGCCTGCGGACAGGCGGGCTTCGATCGCAGCGGACCTGGGGGCGGAGAGCTGCCGGATTTCGCTGCTGCGCTGGGTGGATGGCAAGCCGGAGATCACGCTGGTTCACCGTTTCGCGAATGCTCCGCGGGAGGTGGATGGGGGGCTGCGGTGGGATCTCGAGACGATCGAAGAGGGGCTGGACCACGGGTTAAGGCAGTGCGCGGCGATTGCGGCGGAAGGAGTTCGTTCGATTGCGGTGGATGGGTGGGCGGTGGATTATGTGCGGGTGGATGGTGAAGGAAAGGCGCTGGCCGATCCGTTCTGTTATCGCGATGAGCGCACGATCAAGGCGGAGCGGGCGTTGCATCGCAAGATAGGTCCGGAGAGGCTGCGGGAGTTGACGGGCGTTCAATTGCTGCGGATTAACACGCTGTATCAACTTTATGCAGATGGGATGCAGGGATTTCAGGAAGGGCGGCAGTGGTTGAATCTGCCGGAGTATATTTTGTCGCGCTGGGGCGGAGCGCGGGTGGCCGAGCATACGAATGCGACTCATACGGAGATGATGGAGCTGTATCAGCGGCAGTGGTCGAGGGAGATCTTCGCAGCGGCGCATCTCGATTTAGCTGCCGCGCCGAAGCTGGTTCCGCCGGGAACGGAGATTGGCAGGCTGCGGGGGGCGCTCGCGGAGTTGCCGGCGTTGCGCGATGCGGTGTTGATTGCGCCTGCGTGTCACGACACGGCCTCGGCGATTGCGGGAATACCGGCGACGGGAAACGACTGGGCTTATATCAGCTCGGGGACGTGGTCGCTGGTGGGGACGGTGCTGGAACAGCCGAGGAATGGGGAGGCCGCGGCAGAGGAAAACTTCACCAATCTTGGCGCGGTTGGGGGGCGGATTTGTTTTCACAAAAATGTGAATGGGATGTGGCTGATCCGGCAGTGCATGGAGAAGTGGGCGGCGGATGGACGAGGGTGGACGGTGCCGGAGCTGGTGGCGGCCGCCGAGAAGATTGCGAGGCCACATGGGTTGCTGGATGTGGATGATCCCGACCTTCTGCTTGCTGGAAAGATGCCGCAGCGAATTAACGCGCAGCGGGTGCGTAAGGGATTTGAGGCTCTCGATGAGAGGCCGGAGAATGCACCGGTGTTTGCGAGTCTGATCTTTCAAAGTCTTGCAGCACGGTATGGGAAGGTGCTTGACCGGGTGGCGTTCCATAGCGGCAAAAAACTGAAGCGGCTGTTTGTTGTAGGCGGCGCGAGTCAGAACGATTATCTGAACCGGTTGACGAAGGAAGCGACTGGACTGGAGTTGTTTCGCGGAGCGGCGGAGAGCTCGACGGTGGGGAATTTCGCGGTGCAGATGGCGGTGTTGGAAGGCAGTCGCGATGCGATGTCTGGAGCCTATGCGGAGCAGGTTTCGCGGTGGGCGGGGTTGTTTGTCGGCGCGCTGGAGCGGACCGCGACGTAATCGTGCAGCGTGATAGGCTTTCCCTTGCATGTCTACTACATTCGACCTTGTTGCTTCTGCCTCCGCGGAGATGATCCGCGAGGGTTTCCATCCTGATTTTCCTAATGGTACGGAGGCGCAGGTCGCAGAGATTCGCGCCTCGCTGGGGGCGGCTAACGGCAATGGCGCGAAGGATCTGCGCGGGCTGCTGTGGTCTTCGATCGACAATGACACGTCGCGAGACCTGGACCAGATTGAAGTGGCGGAGCGGGTGGACGGCGGCATTCGCCTGAGGGTTGCGATCGCGGACGTGTCGGCTGCGGTGTTCAAGGATACGCCGATCGACCGGCACGCTGCCGACCAGACGCAGACGGTGTATACGGC
>DATAVY010000278.1:0-10291 GCA_036267495.1 Edaphobacter sp. | reverse complement strand
GATCGACTGCGGGGCGGCGTTGGCGATCTGATCCTGATCGAAGGGATAGAACTCGGCATGCGTCTCGCGTTTGCCGGTGGTGAGAGTGAGGACGAAATCGGTCTTGCCGCCGGTGACGGTGAGTTTTGCGCCGGGCGGCAGGGGCTTGGGGATGAGGGTGAGAGCTTCGCCTACTGCGCCGACGGTTTGGGTGGGAGCGGTGGCGGTGGGATCGACGGTGAGGTTGAGCCCGAGGTGAGCTTTGCCCGGGATGCAAACCTCACGGCAGACTAGATAGTTGACGATGGCGTCGAGGCGAACGGGGCCGGGTTGGACGGAGCTTGCAGCAGTGAGTTGGACTGGGAAGGCGACTTCGTCTTCGTAGCCGAAGTCCATGAGCGGGCCGAGGGGGAGACGGCTGGGCATGGGAAACTGCATGGCGCCGGCAGTGATGCCGTCGGGGAGAGTCCATGTGATTTTGGGCGGCTCGCCGGAATCGCCGGCGTTGATCCAGTAGACGTGCCAGTGCTCTTCTAGCGCGAAGACGAGGCCGGCCTGAAGGGTGCCGCCGGGGGCGATGCTGGGAGAGGCGGAGACGAGTTCGACGGTGAGGTGCTGGGCTTTGACAGGACCGGGGCCGCCGTCGCCGACTACCTGGAGTTGCGCGTTCGCCGGCGAAGACATGAGGAGAGCGCAGGCGAAGAGGAGCACGGCGTAAAAATTGCGAACGATTTTCATTCAGTACCAATTGTAGGGCTTGGGTGGGGCGGCGTTTGTCAACTGGATGTCAGAGGTGTCAAATGCATGTGCTCGACCATGATGCAACGGTCCATGACGACGTGGATGCCTCCGGCTTCGGCGCGGGCGGCGGCTTCGAGATGGATGATTCCCTGCTGGACCCAGAGATTTTTGAGATTGAGCTGGAGCATCTCGTCGACGATGGCGGGGATGAACCTGGGGAGGCGGAAGACATTGACGATGTCGGGCTTGATCGGGAGGCCGGCGAGGCTTGCGTATGATTCTTCGCCGAGGACGTTCGGGATGGACGGGTTGACGGGGTAGATCTTGTAGCCGCGCTGCTGCATGTAGGCGGAGACATAGTGGCTTGGTTTCGAGGGGACCTCGGACAGGCCGATAACGGCAATGGTGCGCGTGGCGTCTTTCTTGGTGACGCCGAGCATGGTGCGGATGAGTTCGGGTTCGTTCATTTTTTGAGTGCCTGAGAGGAGTTTACTTGTGCCAGGCGCCGAGAAGGCGGCGGAGGAGGATGAGCTCTCCGATATGGTAGGCGTTGTGGTCGGCGAGGAGGAGGGCTTCGCGGAGGAGGTTCTGGCCGTCGCCCCAGCGGAAGGGCTTGTAGAGGTCGGAGGAGGGCTTCTCGATGAGGGCGAGAAAGGATTTCAGATCGCGATGGATGGCGGCGATGGATTCGTCCCAGGCATGAGCGGAGGGCGGCTTTGCGGAGTCGGGCCAGTAGGCGTCGGGCCACTCGATGGGATGGTAACCGCCGGTGGGAGGCGCGGAGAAGTCGAGGATGTCGCGCTGGGCGATGCGGAGGTGTTCAAGGAGTTGCCAGGCGGAGTAAGGAAGGTTGGACGGGACTGCACCGCGGAGGCCGGGCGGGAGAGCGTCGACCGCCTGGTCGAAGGTGGCGTGAGCCTGGCCGCCGCGAAGCAGGGCAATCAACTGCTTGCGCAAGGGCGCCTGCTGTTCCGGGGTATTGTCTGGGGTGGATTTGGGTTTTTCTGCTGCCCTGGCTGCGCTCATCGGATGCTCCTCCTGTACATACGCTGATTGGATGCGGCAGGAGCGCCGAAGATGGAGAGGCCGAATGACGTATCGTTGAGCCGAGGTGAAAATTGAGACTCTCCGAATTGATTCTGATCGCAATCTTCTTGCCACTTTCCGCCGTCGTCCACGCGCAAGACTGTCTCAGCGGTCTGCCCGAATCCCTCAGAACAGCCGTCGAGCAGGACAACTGGAAGATTGTCCAGGCAGGCGACATCCCCCAGGAGGACTGGAAGCTCTGGAAAAACACCCATCAGGGCCAGTGCCCCGGCGTGGCCGTCGGAAACTTCTTCCCCAAAACGGACTCCTCGTTCATCGTGGCTCTCATTCAGGGCGACGATCCCAAGAGCCTGCTCCAGAAGGTCGTGCTCGTCACCACGAAAAAAGGGCAGACCATCACCCAGATCGTCGTCAACCCCATCCAGACCAAAACCCCATCCGTCGTCTGGAAACTGCCCGCCGGCCACTACGCCGGAGTGGACGGAACCAGGGCCTCGATCTCGCGAGATTCCTTCGTCGTAGAAAAGGTCTCATCCTCTGCGACGCAGTTCTACTATCAGGGATCCAACCTGAAATCCTTCGCCATCTCCTTCTAGCAGTCCCCCAGCAGTTGCATGAGATTTACAATCGTGTCTTTCGCGGAGTGCCTGAGCGTTGGAATGGAGGAAAGCTATGAGGTTAAGAAGATATGAGCCTGGAGACTGAGGAAACTCTGCGAATCTTCCTCACCCAGCAGTTGAGGGATGTCGAGCAGGACATCGAAACGATGAACAGTTACATCTCCTTCAACCCGCCCGATACCTCAGGCGAGCTGCTGAAGCTGCGCGAGTTGCAGCGGAAGTATCGCGAGATCGCCGCAAGCATCAAAAACGAAATCGCAAAGTTGGGATAGCGTGACGAGCGAAAAGACGACCGAAGTCTAAGAAAACCGCATCTATACAGAGGGAGGTCCGACGATGACATTGATGACATTCAAGAGAGAGAGCAACCTCCCCGCAGGGGAGTCCGAGGCTTCCTCAAACCCTGAACAAGATCGCAGCCCTTCGGTAGTGTCCACGCGTGTCGGGCGAAATAAGATTGATATCGACGTGACTGCGTTGAAACATCTTGTCGAGACGGTTAAAGATAAATTCAAGCCTGAAGAGAATATCTGAGGATCAGGCTGGGGGCCCCGCACCCGGACCACGCCATATGGTCGAGTGCCCATCTTCGCCGCAATTTTATCTCCCTCCACACTACGAAGGGAGGTTACTTACCCAGAGTAGGTGGAGTCGTACTGCCTACCGCGGGACCGGTCGCGCCCGTGCTCACGCCATCCAGCATCGCCTGGTACGAGATGATGTTCTTCAGCGTCTCATAGGGAATCCCGGTCAACGGCAGCAGATGCCCATTCACCGCCAGCATCGGCGTCTGCTCAACCCCGACATCCTGCGCCAGCTTGATCGAAGCATTCACCTCATCTTTGGTCGCCGGGGTCGCCGCGCAGGCATCCACCGCGGCTGGATCCATTCCGGCCTTGGTAACAGCGTTCTTCAGGGTCTCGTCGCCGGTCTCGGCCGTCAAAGCATCCTGCGCGTCGAATACCGCTGCCGCATAGACGAAGTAGGCATCGTTCTTCTGCTTCTGCACGCAGTAACCATAGGCCGCGGCTTTGAACGCGAACGGATGCAGATCAACCAGCGGATAGCTCTGATACACCACGCGAGCGTTGGGGAAATCTTTCACCAGGTTGTCCATCGTGCCCTGTGCCTCTTTGCAATGGGGACATTGCAGATCGGCAAACTCCACCAGCATCAGATTCTTCTCTGTCGCGCCACGCGCTGCGCCATCCGCGCGCGCCTGCAACGTCCCGCGTATCTCCGCGAACGGCGCGGAGCCAAACGGTATCACGGTATCGCCCGCAATCGCATGCTTGCCATCCGACGTTACAAAAAACGCTGTCGGCTGCACCTTCGCCCCCGGCGTTTTGTCCGAAACGAATACCACTATCTTGCTCGTGTTCGGCGCCATCGTCTTCTGGATAGCCTCAACTCGCCAGATGCGGTTCGCGTCATAACCCCACAGCGATTTCAAAAACGCATTCACCGTATCCACCGAAGGCGAATCGGCGGTAAAAAACTTTGGGTTCACCGGAGGAAACGGATCCGCCTTGGGAGGCGTCTGGCCCATATCCTGCAGTTTCAACGGGGCCGCGGGCTTCTGCGGCGCGGCTGCCGCCGGAGCCGGAGTCTGCACTGGAACCGTCGTCTGAGGCGTCGAAGCCCCGGTCGCTGTCTGTGGAACCGGCGCCGCCGGGACCCCCGTCTGCGCCCCTGCCGTCACACCACTGAAAATCCCTGCCAACCCCGTCAATATCCAATATGAAATCTTCAATGAAACCATCCTCCGCTGGCGTTGTTCGCGCAGCACTCCTATTACACCTGAACTTTGACTGCAATGGGAAACCGGCGCCCCATTCCAAACGACTTTCTCGTAACCTTCAACACCGGCGCGGCCTGCTGACGCTTGTACTCACTGCGCTCGACCAGTTGTAAGACAGACTTCACCAGCCGAACGTCAACCCCCTGCTCCTCGGCGATCTGCTCCGCCGAGCAATACCGTTCCACATAGGCCTCGAGGATCGGATCCAGCACCTCGTACGGCGGCAGCGAGTCGGTATCCCGCTGCTCCGGTCGCAACTCCGCCGAAGGAGCCTTCTCAATCGTCTCCCAGGGAATAACTTCCTTTTTCCTGTTCACATAGCGGCTCAATCCATACACCCGCGTCTTCATCACATCGCCGATCACCGCCAGCGCCCCGACCATATCTCCATAAAGCGTGCAATATCCCGTTGCCATCTCGCTCTTATTCCCTGTCGTCAGCACCAGCGCGCCGAACTTGTTCGACAACGCCATCAGCAGCGTCCCCCGGATCCGAGGCTGCAGGTTCTCCTCCGCCAGCCCAAATGGCGTCTCCGCAAACAGCGGCTGCAACACATGCTGAAACTGCGCGAACACATCGTGGATCGGCAGCAGCTCAAACTGTATCCCAAGGTTCTTCGCCAGCTTTCGCGCGTCCTCTATCGATCCCAGCGACGAATACTCCGTCGGCATCCCGATCCCCACAACGTTCTCCGCTCCCAGCGCTTCTACCGCAATCGCCGCTACCAGAGCCGAATCGATTCCCCCGCTCAATCCCACCAGCGCCTTGCTGAACCCGCACTTCCTCACATAATCCCGAGTGCCCAGCACCAGCGCCGCCCACAGCTCCGCGACCCCGTCCACCTCCTCCGCGATCGTCCCATCCTTTGTGTCCCCTGCATCTGTATCGAAGACCACGAGGTCCTCGATAAACGATCCCGCTCGCGCCGCTATCTCACCGTCCGGCCGGATCGCCACAGATGATCCGTCGAACACCAGGCTGTCGTTGCCTCCAACCTGATTCACCATGGCAACATACGCTCCATGCCGCATTGCAATCGCCGCCAGCATGCTCTTGCGAACATGGGGCTTGCCCTGCCAGTAAGGCGAAGCGGAGATATTCAGAATGATCCTCTGCTTCTCCGCCAGGTGCTGCTTCGGCGACTCCCACTGCGACATCAATCTTTCAACCGGATCGACCGGGTACATCTGGCGCGGCCAGAAGCCTTTATCGTTCCACGCATCCTCGCAGATCGTAATCGCCAGCGGCTGACCATCGACACACGTCAGCGTCTCCTCGGTCCCCGGCTCAAAATATCTCTGTTCGTCGAACACGTCGTAAAACGGCAGCAGCATCTTCTGTTGCACAAAGCTCACCGTGCCCCCGGTCAGCAGCGCCGCAACGTTCCTCGCCTGCTTGCCCACCTTGGACACCGCGGCCATCACCGTCCCGCACAGAATCGCCGGACGTCGCTCACCCGCGGTCCAGCCTGCAAGCTCCATCACGGCCTGTTCGGCCCGGGCGATAAAAACGCTTTTCTCCAGAAGGTCCGCGGGGGGATATCCGCACACCGCAAGCTCCGGGAACATTACCAGACCGGCTCCCAGGTCTCCGGCGCGTGCCGCATAATCAAGAATTTTTCTCGTATTCCCGGCGAAGTCCCCTACCGTCGGGTTGATCTGGGCCAGCGCTATCTTCACGCTCTCAAGTCTACCGCTTACCAGCCCCTGGACGTTCAGGCGTTCAGGAGCCAGTGCCGCTCAACACCACACCCACCGTGCGCGCCAGAATCCTCAGATCCATCATCAGATTCCAATTCTCCACGTAAGCGGTGTCGAGAGAAATGTAGCTGTCGAACGAGGGGTCCTGCCGGGCTTCCACCTGCCACAACCCGGTAATGCCCGGCAGCACATCGAGCCGGCGCAGATGCGCCAGGTCGTACTGCTCCACCTCGGCTGCCATCGGAGGCCGTGGCCCCACCAGGCTCATGTCACCCTTCAACACGTTGTAAAACTGCGGCAGTTCATCCAGCGAATACTTCCGCAATATCTTCCCCACCCGGGTGATGCGGGGATCGTTGGCGATCTTGAACAGAACCCCATCCCTCTCGTTCATGTGTTCCAGCTTCGCCTTCAACTGGTCCGCATTGTGAACCATCGTCCGGAACTTGTAGCAGGGGAACGCACGCCCTTTGCGGCCGATTCTCTTCGCCTTATAAAAAATCGCTCCATCCGAGTCCAGCCGGACAGCGACCGCAATCGCCAGCATCACAGGCAATCCCGCCACCAGCCCGATCGAAGACACTGTGATGTCCAGCACTCGCTTCACCAGAATTCCGCCGATCGGGAAGTCCTTCCGGTGCAGCGGAATCGTGGGAAACTGACCGATATATTCCACCCTCGCGTTCCACGCCAGACCGTCGTACATATCCGGCACTACGCGGACGTCGATGCCGGCCACGCGCGCCTCCTCAACCATATCGATGACCAGCTTTTTCTCTGCGGGAACTGAGAAAAAAATCTCGTCCACAAACAACGACCGCGCCAGCGACAGGCAATTCCGCACATCGCCGATTACATCGGAGTCACCCGACTCGGCCTCGCGCTCCGTCAACGCGACAAAACCTTTAAACCGAAACCCAAGGTGTTGCAGGGTTTCGATATGATTGCGCAGCGCATGGCCCACCCGTCCCGCGCCTACGATCAGCACATTGCGCGTCTCCACCCCGGCCCGAAAACGCTGATAGACCATCCGGCGCCACAAGGCACGGCGCAGGCAAAGCATCCCTGTGGTAAGCGCCACCATCAGGGCGACCACCACCCGCGATACCGATTCGCCGCTCGACAGATAAAGGGTTCCGCACAGCAGCAGGCCGGAGGTCAGCGACGCCTGCACTGTCATCCTCTGTTCATGCAGTCCGCTGCGATGCTGGATCGGTCCATACAATCCGTAGGACCGCGTAAAGAAGACCAGGCACACGCTGAACCACGCAACATAGAAAGGCAGCAGATAAGGAGAGGAATGAATCAGGTGTGGCAACACATGCAGCGTAGAAACCTCTGGCGGCGTCTCCACCCGGAATCGCAACGCCAGCATCACCGCAGCCACCACTGTCAGAATATCCACTGTTGCCCAGACGGAGCTTGCGACGGAAGGCCTGCGGAATAAGCCGGTATCAGCTACCGATGTCCGCCGCCCGCCCCCTATATATTTTCGTCCGGAAACAATAACCTGCTGCAGATAGTCCGGTGTCGCCATGGCGAACGCCTTTCAACTCAAAAATCCTGGTCTAAAAATCGGTATGATGCCTGAATCGGATTTCAGGAAACGTCCCGATAGAAAAATTACATTTGCTGCAAGGACAACACGGCCTCGAACGCCCGGCTCAACCAACAACTTTCCTGGCCGCCGGATCCGAATACTTCAAAATACATTCGGCTACTTTCGCAGGATACGGGTCCACCGCAGCCTTGGCAATACAACAAAACGTTTCTTGTTCGACTGCTGTAAACCATTTAGGTACATATTGTTAGCAAAGTATGCCTCGTCCGGCGGGGACATCCCCTCACACTGGCGTCACCAACTCATCGAGGGTCAGAAACTCCTGCAGAATCGGGTCCTGGCTGCGTTCCATCTCCTCCATCGTTCCGAAAAAGATCGCCTTTCCCGCATTCAGAAACACCACCCGGTCGGCCAGCTTCTTCGCCAGCCGCATGTCGTGGGTCACCACAATGCTGGTGAGGTGCAGCTGCTGTTTCAGCCGCTCGATCAGATTGCCCAGCAGATGCGCCATCAACGGGTCCACCATCGTCGTTGGCTCGTCGTACAGAACCGCCTCGGGCTGTGCCGCCAGCGCCCGCGCAATCGCCACCGACCGCTTCATCCCGGTCGACAGATCCGAAGGCAGCAGGTTCTCCATGCCAGCTACCCCCACCATCTCCAGCAGCCCCTTCACCACCTGAAGAATCTGGTCCTCCAGCATCTCGCCCCGCTCGCGCATCGGGAACGCGACATTCTCCCCCACCGTGATCGAATCGAACAGAGCTCCGTTCTGGAAGACCATCGTCACCTTGCGCCGGATATCCTGCAGCTCCCGCTCCTTGAACCCGCAGATGTTCTCCCCGGCAACCTGGATCGCCCCCTGGTCCGGCTTTAAAAAACCCAGCAGCATCTGCAGCGACACCGACTTGCCCACCCCGCTTCGCCCCAGAATGCAAAGAGTCTCCCCGGGAAGCACATAAAAACTCACGTCCTCCAGCACCACAAAGTCGCCAAATGACTTGTACACATGCTCAAACGAAATATAAGGCCCGGGCTTGTTCTTGATGTCGGGAACAGCCTCGGCCGCAGCCTCATTCTGCTGCGCCGCCTGTTCCATGAACTCGCCAACTTCAGCCGAAACATCCTCCGACACGCTTTCGATCAGCGGGGTGTCGGCGTTCGCCTCAAGTTTTTCTTTATCGAAATCATCATTTGGCTCAGACATATTGAAAGTCCCACGATCAACTCAAGCCTAACCTATGCCCTTCTCTTAAGTATCCAGAGCATCCACATGCTTCTCCGCCTCGGCAAACTCCTCTGGAGTATTCAAATTCGCAAACCAGCGAGAGACATTCTCACGTTGAGCCTCCGTGATTGACCGCCACGGCTCACTCTTATTCTTCACTTTTGGGGCGTAAAGATCATCCCACTGGATTTCCTCAAATACTTTTTTGCTTGGAACATTTAGCTTCTTGGCAATTTCCTCGCTTGCAGATCGAAGTGCCGAAAGCAACTTCAACTCCCCACGCTCCAAAGACGCCGTCAGATAAGGAGTGATTTCTCGATGAATGATAAGCAGAGCGGGTTGTGGGATGCTGTCAAGGTAAAGCATAGACAATCTGATGTTTCGAGGCTTGTGCAACACCGACCAAAGCCAATCGTCAAGCAGAAATGTCGGAAGAAATGGTGCATCCACTGGCAAAATTAAATTCCACTCATACTTTGAACTCCGCAATCCTGCCTCAATGCCTCCGATGGGACCGCACATTTCATGAACATCTGGCACAAGCGGTGCATAAGCTTCAAGGGCGCGATCATTACCAAGAATGCTCACCTCCGCACACAACCTTCGAAGTTTCGTTACCGCGTGGCGAACAAGAGGTTTCCCCCCCAACTCAAGAAGCGCTTTATCGCGCCCCATACGGGAGCTCCTGCCTCCAGCAAGCACGTAACCCCCTATCTGTGGCAAGTTTTCGCGCTTCATCAGGCTCCAACGCCACTCAAGAACCGCACAATCGACTCAATCCCGCGATGGAAGTTCGCCAGATGGAACTTTTCGTTCGGCGCATGAAGGTTGTCATCCGGCAGCCCGAACCCCATCATCACCGTCGGCGTCTTTAGCTCCCGCACAAAATCTCCCACGATCGGAATCGACCCGCCACCCCGCACAAACACCGTCTCCTTGCCGAATACCTCGTGCATCGCCTCAGTCGCAGCCTTCACGAATCGATTATCCGTACTCACCACAATCGGATCGCCCGAATGAATCATCCGCACCTCCAGCACAACACCCTTCGGCGTCAGCGACTCCACATACGCCTTGTACTTCGCGAAGCTCTCCGCCGGCGTCATATCCGGCACCAGCCGCATGCTCACCTTTGCCACTGCCTTCGCCGGAATCACCGTCTTCGCCCCCGCGCCGATAAACCCGCCCGGCATCCCATGCACATCGAGCGTCGGCCGCGCCCAGGTCCGCTCCAGCACGCTCAGCCCGGGCTCCCCGGTCAATGCCACGCTCCCAACCTCGGTCTCTCGATAATGCTCTTCGTCGAACGGCAGCGCCTTCCACGCCTTCAGCTCCGCGTCCGTCGGCTTCTCCACCTTGTCATAGAAACCCGGAATCAAAATCTTTCCATTCTCATCCTTCAGCTTCGCAATCACCTGCGCCAGCGCCACAAACGGATTCGGCGCCGCGCCGCCATACATCCCCGAGTGCAGGTCGGTCCGCGCCCCCCGCGCCTCGATCTCGGTATAGATCATCCCGCGCAACCCCACACAAAGCGTCGGCAGCTCCGGAGCAAACATCTCGGTATCGGAGACCAGCGCCACATCCGCCTTCAACATCTCCCCATGCTCGCGCACG